>JBDSXE010000428.1:0-3222 GCA_039926325.1 Paracoccaceae bacterium
CCCGCTTCAGACAGCGGGTCAGGACGTCCGGGAAAAGCCGCGCCAGATCGGCCTGCAACCCCTCGTCCGCGATGACATACCCATCCTCCATCCGGGTCGATCCATAGACCGGATGCCCCGGAATCACATCCATTTGCATCGCCATCCCGGACGCCAGCGGTTCGTCGGACCCCTCATAAATCGGTGACGACATCCACTCATCCAGCCCGATCAGATGCCCCGGATTCAGGAACAGTCCAAACACATCGAACGGCAACGCCGCCTGCATCGCCGCCCACACCGCGCCACCCTTGACCCCCGGCCGCATCATCCCGCACCAGTCCGACATCGCCGCCAGATAGGGCCCACAGAACACGTCGAGATAATCCTGCGCCGCGGCAGGCAAATCCTCTGCCGACTGCGCGGCCCACCCCGACCGGCAGATGTTCGACCCCCAATGGCAAACATTGAACGACAGCGGAACCCCGCGCCGGATCACCTCTCCCGTCGGTCCCGACAACCCCTGCGCCGCCCGCGATCCCGTCGCAAAAGTCGAGTGTGCCCCCATCGGCAACCCGCCAATCCGCCCCGCCTCATATGCCGCGAAATCGCTCATCCCCTCATGCAGCGCAAACGCCATCCTCCGCAGCGCCGTCGCCGCCATGTGGTTCGAAAACTCCAGCCGCGCCACCTCTGCCGCATCGACCCGCGCCCGCAATCCATGTGAGGGATGCATCATCAGGTCCGTCGCATTCTCGACCCGCGCGGCAATCGCCCGCAGCGGATCAGCGATGAACGCCGGAATATCCAGTGCCGTCGCTGGATCGTCCACCTCATCGGCCTCAAACCACTTCCACCCCACCGCGCCAACTTTCGCCCCAGCAGGCACCGCGTCGGCCAGCAAATCCGGCAACCGCCGACTCTGGCGCGGCTGCGACGGCAACGACAGGCTGGCGCACAACACGGTCTGCACATCGCCAGCAGCCACCAGCGGCGAAATCTGGGTGTAAGACAGGCATTCATTCCCGGCGATCAGCAGCGCGGTTTTCGCCGTCACCACCAGCACCGCCTCTTCAAAGCGCGGATCAAACCCGGTCAGCCAGTGTAGGTTCGCCGCGTGTTCACGGTCGCCATAAACGACCACCGCGTCATATCCCCGAACCTTCGCCACCCGCCGCAAGGCCGCCAGCCGCGCGCGGCATTCGGGCAAGCTCAGCGGCGGCGGCAGGTCGGGGATGCCAAAATGCGGCCAGTCGATGCGTGTCAGGTGCGCCATGAAATCCTCCGTTGCGACAACGCTACGCGCGTGATCCGCCGCTGTCACCACCCGCTTGCGAATCCAACGCCGCCGCCCTATATCGACGGGTGAGAGGTTGGCGCGGGCAGGTGCCTCGCCAACCCGGTCAGGTCCGGAAGGAAGCAGCCGCAACGAGACCCACTTGGGTCGTGTTCAGCCTCTCACCTAGTTTGAACCCTTGCTGGAGGATGATCATGACAAATCTTGCATCCCTCCGGGCGGGGTCGTTCTGAGCCTTCGGCTCACCCATACCTTCGCCCTTGATGACGTTGAACCGGCTGCCTGCGGGCGGCTTATGCAATCTCGTGCGAGGATTATCCCATGACTAACATTGAACGGCTGGCCGATCTCGGCTGGACCCCCGATTTTCTGCGCCAGTTGGCACCGGATGAAATCGGCACGACCACTCCTGCCCGTGTCTCAGGCGTCCATCGCAACCGGATCGACGTGCTTGGTGCAGACGGCCAGATCGCGCTGATCCCGGCATCCGATCTGTCCACGGGTGCCGTGGCCGTGGGCGACTGGCTGCTGGAACGCGGCGGCATCGCCCTGCGCGTGCTGACCCGCCGCACTGAACTGGCGCGAAAGGCCGCAGGCTCTGCCATCGCGCGGCAATTGATCGCCGCCAATCTGGACACCGCGCTGATCGTGTCATCCTGCAACGCCGATTTCAACGTCGGTCGCCTGGAACGCTATCTGGTGCTGGCAGCAAGTGCCGGGATCGAGCCGGTGATTGTCCTGACCAAAGCTGACACCAGCCCCGACCCCGCCGTCTATGTCGAACAGGCGCAAGCCATGCAGCGCGGGCTTGCCGTGGTGGCGCTGGACGCCCATGCCGATGATGTGCCCGCCGCTCTGGCCCCGTGGTGCCGCAAGGGTCAAACGGTCGTGCTGCTAGGGTCGTCCGGTGTTGGCAAAACCACGCTGTCCAATGCCCTGACCGGCGGCTCCGCTGCCGTGCAAGCCATCCGCACAGATGACGCCAAGGGCCGCCACACCACCACCTCGCGTTCATTGGTCGAGATGGCGACGGGTGGCTGGCTGATCGACACACCCGGCGTGCGCGAGTTGCAAGTCACCGACGTCGCCGACGGGATCGAGGCGCACTTCGACGATCTGGCAGAAATCGCCATCGGCTGCAGATTCAGCGACTGCAAACATGGCGTCGAACCGGGCTGTGCCGTACAGGCGGCAATTGCGGCAGGCACGCTGGACCCCGGTCGGCTGGCCCGTTGGCAAAAGCTGAGCCGCGAGGATAGGTTCAACACCCAGACCATCCACGAAGCCCACCTACGGAATCGCACCTTCGGCCGGATGCACCGCAAGATCATCGACAAACGCAAACCCAGGTAGGGCCGCCAGGACGATCTTTCTGCGAATTGTCAAAAATCAGTTTTTCTGCGAAAAACCCAATGTCCTGAATTTTCGCAGAAAATTCGTATCTGTCAGATTTTTCGCAGAAAAATTGTGCCCTTACGCGACCAGCTTTGTCAGCGCCGCAACCAGCCGCTCCGTCCCCGCCAGCGTGGTGATCACCCCCGGCGACAGGCGCAGGGTCTGGCTGCGGCTGTCAGTCGTGATTCCCTGTGCGCGCAGTTTGGTCACCACCTCAGCCGCGGGCAGCGTATCCGGCAGGCGCAGCATCACTGACCCGCCGCGTTTGCCCTCATCCCGTGGCGTAATCAGCGGCAAATGCAAATCATCCGCCGCCGCGATTATCCGCCCGGTCAGCGCCCGGTTGTGGGCCAAAAGCACGCCCATATCCTGCGTCGCGTGCCAATCCAGCGCGGGTAATGATGCCACGGCGGCAATCACCCCCGGCGTGCCATTGTCGAACCGCCGCATATCGCCTGCATTGCCAAACTTGGTGATGTCCCAGTTGAACGGATTTTCCTGACTGAACCAGCCGCGCAATTCCGGCTGACAATGCGGGATCAGCCGGGGCG
>JBDSXE010000429.1:0-2662 GCA_039926325.1 Paracoccaceae bacterium
GATCGTCGACCGAAGAGGTCACCGTCAGCCAGAGCATCAAAATCAGATAGGTCACGAAGAACACGTTCACCGCCAGCAGCAACCGCATCACCAAGTCCAGACCAAGGACAGTCGTCGCGGCAAGGACGGCCAGCCCCAAGGCAAAGGCCAGCAGAAAGCGCGAATGGCGTGCCCAGCTTTTCATCAGCGCAACCTGTGAACGATGGCGCTTTGCACCAGCCCGAAGGCCAGCAAAAGCACAAGGGTGGCGGAACCGCCATAGGACAGGAACGGCAATGGCACGCCGACAACCGGGGCCATACCCATCACCATCGCCAGATTTACCGCCAGATACAGGAAGAAGTTGGCCGCGATGCCGATGATCAGCAGCGACGAAAAGCGATCCTTGTTCTGGATCGCCGCCCAGAACAGGAACACCAGAATTGCCGAATACAGCGCCAGCAGAGAAATTGCGCCGACAAAACCAAACTCCTCTCCCAGCGTGGTGAAGATGAAGTCGGTGTGCTTTTCGGGTAAAAAGTTCAGGCGGCTTTGCGTGCCCTGCATGAAGCCCTTGCCGGTCCACCCACCAGAGCCAAGTGCGATCTTGGCTTGCATGATGTTGTAACCGGCACCCAGTGGATCGACCGAGGGGTCAAGGAAGGTATCGATGCGCTTGTACTGATAGTCGTGCAGAAACTGCCACGGCGTTCCGCGCGTCAAGAATACCCCGGCCACGGCTCCGCCAACCAATCCCACCACCGCGATGAAATACCACAGCGATACCCCCGCCGCGAACATCACGGCGGCCCCGGCGATCACCAGCATCAGCGAAGTGCCAAGGTTGGGCTGCAGCACCACCAGCACGGTCGGCACGATGATCAGCAGCACCGGTATGATCACCCACAACGGGCGCGAAACCCGTCTGTCGTCAAGCCAGTCGTAATAGGTTGCCAGCATCATCACCAAGGCGACTTTCATCAGCTCTGACGGCTGGATCACGATGAAGCCAAGGTCGATCCAGCGCTGTGCACCCATGCCGACGGTACCGAAAAACTGCACCACCAGGAGCAGGATGAACGTCCCGATGTAGGCCGCCGCCGACATGCTGCGCCAGAACCAGATCGGTGTGAACGTCACGCACAATGCCAGCACGAAGCCCGCCGCATACCGCTTCATCTGCGGTTCGGCCCAGGTCTGCATGTTGCCGCCAGAGATGGAATACAGCATCAGCCAGCCGATTGCCGCTGCCGCTGTGATCAGCAGATACAGACCCCAGTTGACGTAAAACACTTTGGCAAAGCCAGAGGGTGCGAATTTGACGCGGTACTCAAGGAAACTCATCTTACGCCCTCGTGTCGGTGGGCTGGGTGCCGTCAGGCAGGCGGAGCTTTAGATCTTTCAGCATCGATTCGATCCGGGCACGCTGGTTGGCGGGATAATCCTTGGGGTCCGGAATGGTGCCTGTCAGGACACGCAGCATGGCATCGCGGGCAATCGGGGCGGCGACGGATGAACCGCCGCCGCCATGTTCGACGACCACGGCCACGGCGTAACGCGGATTATCCACCGGGGCAAAGCAAACGAACAGCGCGTGGTCGCGCTGCTTCCACGGCAGGTCGTTGTTGCCGACCACGCCGGTTTCACGTTCGGCGGCAGAGATGTTGCGGACTTGGCTGGTGCCCGACTTGCCCGCCATCTGCATAGCATCATTGGCGATCCGCGCGGAATAGCCGGTGCCGTGCTGGCTATTGACGACCTGCGCCATGCCATCGCGGACGGCGCTGATCTTGGATGTGTCGATGCCAAGCGGTGCTGCCTCTACCTTGGTCACCTCTTTGCCGTCGATCTCGCGGATCAGGCGGGGGGCTACGGCGCGACCAGTCGCGACGCGCGCCGCCATGACGGCCAATTGCAGCGGCGACGCCAGCACATAGCCCTGCCCGATGGCGGCGTTGATCGTGTCACCGATGCGCCAGTCCTGTTTGTATTTCGTCTGCTTCCACTCTTTATTGGGCAGCAGTCCTTCGGAGATTGCCGACATCGGCAGATCATGGCGCTGTCCCAGGCCAAGCCGTTCGCCCATCAAGGCCATTTTGTCGATGCCGACGCGCTGCGCCACGTCATAGAAAAACACATCGCAGCTTTCCCTCAACGCATCACGCACATTGACCCGACCATGACCGCCCGCGCGCCAGCAGTGGAACCTGCGTCCGCCGGATTCCAGATAGCCGGGGCAGTTGACGCTGGTGTCCAGGTCAATCTTGCCATCATCCAGCGCCGCCAGTGCCGTCACCATCTTGAACGTCGATCCCGGTGGATAGACGCCCTGCACCACTTTGTTGGCAAGCGGGCGGTGATCATTTTCGGTCAAAACGGAATAATCGCGACTGGAAATGCCACGCACGAACAAGTTCGGGTTGAACGAGGGCGAGGATACAGCGGCGATGATGTCACCGTTGTTCACGTCCATCACGACGCAGGCGGCGGATTGATCCCCCAGTCGCGCTTGCACGAAATTCTGCACATCGGCGTCAATCGTCAGGCGCAGATCGGCCCCGGCAATGCCGTCAGTCCGGTCCAGTTCGCGCATCACGCGGCCAACGTGATTGACCTCGATCTTCTTGTTGCCCGCCGAACCGCGCAGCGTGTCTTCCATCCAGCGTTCGACGCCGATCTTGCC
>JBDSXE010000430.1:0-3970 GCA_039926325.1 Paracoccaceae bacterium
CCACTCCTCCTCTTTCCTGCAAGGTGCGAACGCCGATTACATCGACCAGCTTGCTGCCCGTTATGCCGCTGATCCGGCGGCGGTTGATGCCCAGTGGGCCGCCTTTTTCGCAGCCACCGGGGACAGCGCCGCCGACAGCCGCCGTGCCGCTGCAGGCCCGTCCTGGGCCCGCCCCGACTGGCCGCCGCAACCGACCGATGATCTGACCGCCGCCATGACCGGCGAATGGCCCACCGCCCCCAACGCCAAGGGTGCCGCGCAAAAGCTGACCGAAAAGGCCGCCGACAAGGGCATTTCCCTCAGCCAAGAGCAAATCCAGCGCGCCGTTCTCGACAGCGTTCGCGCCATCATGATCATCCGCGCTTACCGCATCCGTGGCCACCTCGCCGCCGACCTTGACCCACTTGGCATGATCGACCGTGGCAACCACCCTGAGCTTGACCCGGCGTCCTATGGCTTTACCGAGGCTGACCTTGACCGCCCGATTTTCATCGACAAGGTGCTTGGCCTTGATATCGCCTCCATGCGCCAGATCGTCGAGATCGTGAAACGCACCTACTGCGGCACCTTCGCGCTGCAATACATGCACATTTCCGACCCCGAGCAATCCGGCTGGCTTAAGGAACGCATCGAAGGCTACGGCAAGGAAATCGCCTTCACCCGCGAGGGTCGCAAGGCAATCCTGAACAAACTCGTCGAGGCGGAGGGCTATGAGAAGTTTTTGCAAGTCAAATACATGGGCACCAAACGCTTTGGCCTTGATGGCGGCGAAAGCCTGATCCCGGCGATGGAGCAGATCATCAAACGCGGCGGCAATCTGGGCGTGCAGGATGTCGTCATTGGCATGCCGCACCGTGGTCGGCTGTCGGTCTTGGCTAATGTGATGATGAAACCCTACCGCGCCATTTTCAACGAATTCCAGGGTGGCAGTTCCAAACCCGAGGATGTCGATGGGTCTGGCGACGTGAAATATCACCTCGGCGCGTCGTCGGATCGCACGTTCGACGGCAACACCGTCCACCTGTCCCTGACCGCAAACCCCTCTCACCTGGAGGCCGTGAACCCCGTTGTTCTTGGCAAGGTTCGCGCCAAGCAGGACCAGCTGAACGACGTGGATCGCCACAAAGTGGTGCCGATCCTGCTGCATGGTGACGCTGCCTTTGCCGGGCAGGGCGTGGTTGCGGAATGCTTTGGCCTTTCGGGCCTGCGCGGTCACCGTACCGGCGGCACCATTCATATCATCGTGAACAACCAGATCGGCTTCACCACGGCCCCCGCCTACAGCCGTTCGTCGCCCTATCCGACCGACATCGCCCTGATGGTCGAAGCGCCGATTTTCCACGTCAACGGCGACGACCCCGAAGCTGTGGTTCACGCCGCCCGCGTCGCGACCGAATTCCGCCAGAAATTCCACAAGGACGTGGTGCTGGACATCTTCTGTTACAGGCGCTTTGGCCATAACGAAGGTGACGAGCCGATGTTCACCAACCCCGCGATGTACGCGCACATCCGCCGCCAAAAGACGACGTTGCAGCTTTATACCGAACGTCTGGTCAACGATGGTCTGATCCCCGAAGGCGAGATCGAGGATATGAAGGCCGCTTTCCAAGCCAAGCTGAACGCTGAATTTGAGGCTGGCAAGGACTACAAGCCGAACAAGGCCGACTGGCTGGATGGCCGGTGGAAGTCGATGACACGGAACGATCTGGAAAATTATCAGCGCGGCGAAACCTGGATCAAGGCCGAAGCGATGGCCGAAATCGGTGCCGCCCTGACTCGCACGCCGGATGGCTTCGATCTGCACAAGACCGTCGCGCGGCAGTTGGAAGCCAAAGCGAAAATGTTCTCGACCGGCAAAGGTTTCGATTGGGCTACGGGCGAGGCGCTGGCCTTCGGTGGCCTTGTCACCGAGGGTTTTCCGGTCCGCCTGTCCGGTCAGGACAGCACACGCGGCACGTTCAGTCAGCGCCATTCTGCCTTTGTCGATCAGACGACCGAAGAACGCCACTACCCTCTTAACCACATCCGCCCTGGCCAAGCCCGGTTCGAGGCGATTGATTCCATGCTGTCCGAATATGCCGTCCTCGGCTTCGAATACGGCTATTCCCTGTCCGAACCGAACGCGCTGACCATGTGGGAAGCGCAGTTTGGTGATTTCGCCAACGGCGCACAAATCATGTTCGACCAGTTTATCTGCTCTGGCGAAAGCAAATGGCTCCGCATGTCGGGGCTGGTTTGCCTGCTGCCGCATGGGTTTGAAGGACAAGGGCCAGAACACTCCTCTGCCCGGCTAGAGCGGTTCCTGCAAAACTCGGCGCATGACAACTGGATCGTGGCGAACTGCACCACGCCAGCGAACTACTTCCACATCCTGCGCCGCCAGCTGCACCGCGACTTCCGCAAGCCGCTGATCCTGATGACGCCGAAAAGCTTGCTGCGTCACCCGTTGTGCATCTCGGATGCGGCGGACTTCACCGACGGCTCCACCTTCCACCGCGTGCTGTGGGACGACGCCCAACGTGGCCACTCCGCGCAAGCGTTAAAGCCTGACGATCAGATCCGTCGCGTTGTCCTGTGCAGCGGCAAGGTTTACTTCGACCTGTTGGCGGAACGCGATGCGCGCGGTCTTGATGACGTCTACCTTCTGCGCGTCGAACAACTGTATCCGGTTCCGGTCGCCTCGCTTGTCGCTGAACTCTCGCGGTTCAAAACCGCCGAAGTGATCTGGTGCCAGGAAGAGCCGAAAAATCAGGGCGCGTGGTCCTTCATAGAGCCAGAGCTTGAAACCCTGCTGACCAAGGTCGGGGCCGCCCACAACCGCCCGCGCTATGTCGGACGCGTCGCATCAGCCTCGCCTGCGACGGGTCTTGCCAGCCGTCACAAACTTGAACAGCAAAACCTTGTAAACGAAGCGCTCGCCTGAGCCAATTGCGCGCCGCGCAGGAGATTATGATGACCGACGTAATGGTGCCCACCTTGGGCGAAAGCGTATCCGAAGCCACCGTTTCGACCTGGTTCAAAAAGGTCGGTGACGCGGTGAAACAGGACGAAATGCTGTGCGAACTGGAAACCGACAAGGTGTCGGTAGAGGTTCCAAGCCCGGTCAACGGCGTCTTGGCCGAAATCATCGCCCCCGAAGGCACCACGGTCGCCGCCAATGCCCGGCTGGCCATCGTGACCGAAGGTGCCGCCGCGCCGGTCGAGAAAACCAAGGTGGTAAAGGCGCCGGAAGATGCGCCCGCCCTTGCACCGATTGCTGCGCCGGAACCTACCACGGCCCGCGACGTCGAAGATGCCCCCGCCGCCAAAAAGGCGATGGCCGAGGCCAACCTGACCCCGGCACAAGTTACAGGCACTGGCCGCGATGGTCGCATCATGAAGGAAGACGTAGCCAAAGCCGTCGCCACCCCGACCCCGGCGGCTGCTCCGGTCACCATCCCTCGCGCCCCCGTCCCCGCCGACGATGCGGCACGTGAGGAGAGGGTCAAGATGACCCGCCTGCGTGCCACCATCGCCCGCCGCCTGAAAGACGCTCAAAACACCGCCGCCATGCTGACCACCTATAACGAGGTCGACATGTCCGCCGTCATGGGATTGCGTAACGAATACAAGGATGTGTTCGAGAAAAAGCACGGCGTCAAACTCGGTTTCATGTCGTTCTTCGTCACCGCCTGCTGTCACGCACTGAAGGAAGTCCCCGAAGTAAACGCCGAAATCGACGGTCAGGACGTGGTTTACAAAAACTACGTCCACATGGGCGTCGCAGTTGGCACCCCCTCCGGCCTTGTCGTCCCAGTAGTCCGCGACGCCGACCAGATGGGCTTTGCCGCGATCGAGAAAAAGATCAGCGAACTCGGCCTGCGCGCCCGTGATGGCAAACTCAGCATGGCCGAAATGCAAGGCGGCAGCTTCACCATCTCCAACGGCGGCGTCTACGGCTCGCTGATGTCCTCGCCCATCCTGAACCCGC
>JBDSXE010000431.1:0-6315 GCA_039926325.1 Paracoccaceae bacterium
GTAGACCCCTCGGGCTGGGTCTGAGCTTGCGCGATGCGGGCACCCCAACCACCTGCGATCTCGTAACCCATGCAAGAAAAGCCGAACTCCACGTCCACTGTCCCGATGCCCAAAGTACGCCAGTTCGCTGTAACTTCGGCGGGAAGCCCCCCAGCGGCAGCAACGACGCGGTCCCGGGGAGTGCAAAGCGCATTCACCGCACCAATCGCCTGCGCATAGGTGGGCGTGCCGTTGCCGGGGCTAATGTTCAGCGCCACATAGTTGTTCCACACAGCCCGCTGTGTCTGCGCATGAGCGGTCCAGGATTTTGGGGCCCGATAGGCAGCAAGCGCCACCTCCACCTCGGCAAGACCGGCCTTGGCATCGCAGATCAGCGGCAGCGACATGTGCTTTACCGCATCGTGTCGCCCAACATTCAGCCCGATTATCCGGCTGTCGCGTGCAAAGGCGGTCCATGACCCGGTGGTGAAATCCTGCAAGCGCGTGCCAACGGCGAGGATGACATCCGCCTCGGCAGCAAGGGAGTTGGCGCTGTCGGACCCGGTGACACCCAAAGGCCCGGCATTCAGGGGATGATCCCAAACCATGTTTGCCCGCCCGGCAATCGTTTCGACCACTGGAATACCGTGACGTTCCGCAAAGGCGGTGAGCGCGGCGACGGCGCCGGAATACTGCACGCCGCCGCCTGCGATGATCAGCGGACGTTTGGCATGTCCCAACAATTCGGCAGCTTCGGCGCAATCCGCAGGGTCAGGCTCTGCGCGACGGATGCGGTGCAGCCGGGGTGCAAAGAACGCCGCGGGATAGTCGTAGGCCCAGCCCTGCACATCCTGCGGCAGGGCAATAAAGGCCGGGCCACAATCGGCAGGGTCCAGCAGCGTGTTAAGTGCGGCAGGCAGCGAGGTCATCACTTGCGCCGGATGGGTGATGCGGTCCCAATAGCGGCTGACCGCGCGGAAGGCATCGGTCACCCCGACCGTCGGGTCGCCAAAATGCTCCAACTGCTGCAACACGGGGTCGGGCAGACGGGTGGCAAAGTGATCGCCGCACAACAGCAGCATCGGCAGGCGGTTGGCATGCGCCAGTGCGGCAGCGGTCAACAGGTTCGCCGTGCCCGGCCCAGCAGACGCTGTGCAAAACATGAATCGCTGTCGCAACTGCGCCTTGGCATAGGCCGCAGCTGCAAAGCCCATACCCTGCTCGTTTTGGCCGCGATAAAGCGGCAACTCTTGCCGCATCTCGTACATCGCCTCGCCCAGCGACGGTGCATTTCCGTGGCCAAAGATGCCAAACCCACCGCCGCAGAGCCGCAGCCTTTCGCCATCAATCTCGATGAACTGGTTGGCGAGAAAGCGCACAATCGCCTGGGCGACAGTCAGGCGAAGCAGGGTTAAGGCTGGGGCCATGGTTGTCCTCGTTGCGCCAAGCAGGAATCGTGTTGACCTTGTTATGCATCACAGGATACGTCTTTTGCAACCGGTTGCAAATGATTTGGAGAGGCGGGATGCGGGAGATCGGGATAGGTATCGTCGGTGGTGGCTATATGGGAAAAGCCCATGCCGTTGCGATGTCTGCGGTCGGCGCCGTGTTCAACACAACTCTGCGCCCAAAGCTGGAGATGATCTGCGCCTCAACCCCCACATCAGCAGAGGGTTATGCGCGGGCATATGGTTTTGCCCGCTCAACCGCCGATTGGCGCACGATGGTTTTGGACCCTCACGTTGAGGCGATCGTGATCGCATCGCCGCAGGAAACCCACCGCGCCATCGCGGAACTGGCGTTTTCGGCGGGAAAACCCGTGTTTTGTGAAAAGCCGCTAGGCGCCAGCCTCGCTGACAGTGAGGCAATGGTTGCGGCGGCGGAAGCGTCCGGCTGCGTCCATATGGTCGGTTTCAACTACATCCGCACCCCCGCCTCGCAATTCGCCCGCGCGCTGATTGCTTCAGGCCAAATCGGCGATCTCATCTGGTTTCGCGGCGAACATACCGAGGATTTTGACGCGGACCCGGACAAACCCGCCTCATGGCGCAACATTGGCGCGGCGAATGGGGCGACCGGCGATCTTGCACCTCATATGATCAACGCTTGCCTTGCCCTTGCCGGTCCGATTGCCAGATTGACCGCTGACATTGCAACCGTTTACAACACCCGCCCCGGAGCCAGTGGTCCGGTTTCGGTTACCAATGACGACATCAGTCAGTTCATGTGCCGATTCCAGAGTGGCGCGACTGGGCATCTTTCGTTCAGCCGTGTCGCGACCGGGCGCAAGATGGGATACGCCTACGAGGTCACCGGGACCAAGGGTGCGATCCGCTTCGATCAGGAAGACCAGAACGCGCTTTGGCTCTACAAGGTTGAGGGGCCGGAGGCGGAACGTGGGTTTCGCAAGATACTGGCCGGACCGGCGCATCCGGATTACCTCGGTTTCTGTCAGGGGCCAGGCCACGGTACCGGCTATCAAGACCAAATCATCATCGAGGCACGTGACTTTCTGCAAGCCATCGAAACCGGAACGCCCGTCTGGCCGACGTTTCGCGATGGGCTTGAGGTGTCCCGCGTGATTGCCGCGATGCGCGACAGTCATGCGTCTGGCACTTGGGTCAAACTTTGAAAGGACCAACATGATCCGTATCGGCAATGCGCCTTGCTCTTGGGGCGTGGAATTTGCAAATGATCCCCGCAACCCGACGTGGCAACAGGTTTTAGCCGATTGCGCGGCAGCGGGCTACGCGGGCATCGAACTGGGGCCGATCGGCTATATGCCGGAAGACCCGGCTCAGTTGGCCGATGGGCTGGCCAGACACGCTATGACCCTTACCGGCGGCGTGGTGTTCCGCCCCTTCCATGATCCCGCCCATTGGGCCGATACGCTGGACGCGACCAACCGCACCTGTGCTGCCCTTGTGGCGCATGAGGCCGAACATCTGGTGCTGATCGACAGCATCTCGCCCCGCCGCGCACCTACAGCGGGCCGTGCGACTGAGGCCGAGCAGATGGGCCGCGACGAATGGCTGGGTCTGGTTGACCGCATCCGCACGGCGGCTCAAATCGGCACCGATCACGGCCTCACCGTCAGTATCCACGCCCATGCCGCAGGCTTCATCGACTTTGAGCCGGAGTTGGAACGACTGCTGGCCGAGGTGGACGAAAGCCTGCTGAAACTGTGCCTCGACACGGGGCATCATTCCTTTGCCGGGTTCGACCCCGTCGCTTTCCTGCGCCGTCACATCGGCCGGGTGTCATATATGCACTTCAAGGACATCGACCCCGTGGTTAAGGCCCGCGCCATCGTCAACCGCACCGGCTTTTATGACGCTTGTGCGCAGGGCATCTTCTGCAATCTTGGTAAGGGCGACGTCGATTTCCCCGCCGTCCGTCAAATCCTGCTGGATGCGGGCTTTGCTGGCTGGTGTACGGTGGAGCAGGATTGCGACCCATCCGCCGCCACACCAGTCGTCGAATATGCCCGGGCCAACCGGGATTACCTGTCATCCATCGGCTTTTAAGAGGTCAACATGAAACGCTTGAACTGGGGCATGATCGGCGGCGGCAAGGGCAGTCAGATCGGCCCCGCCCATCGCATCGCCGCCGGGCTGGACAGCCTGTTCACCTTTGCCGCCGGCGCACTGGACCATGACCCCGAGGCCGGGCGCAGCTTTGGTCGCGAATTGGGGCTGGCAACAGACCGCTCCTACGGCGATTGGCGTGAGATGCTGGAGGGTGAAAAATCCCGCCCCGACCGGGTCGATCTGGTGACAGTCGCCACGCCAAACTCCACCCACTACGACATCGCCAAAGCGTTTCTTGAGGCTGGCTTCAACGTGCTCTGCGAAAAGCCGATGACAGTGACCGAATCGCAGGCCGAAGATCTGGTCCGCACCGCCCGCGCCACCGGTAAGATCTGCGCGGTGAATTACGGTTACACCGGTTACGCCCTTGTCCGGCACATGCGGGCCATGGTGGCACGCGGTGACATCGGCAAGGTGCGCCTTGTGGTGGCAGAATTTGCCCACGGTCACCACGCCAATGCCGCCGATGCCGACAACCCCCGCGTGCGCTGGCGCTATGACCCGGCACAGGCAGGCATCTCCGCCCAGTTCGCCGACTGCGGCATTCACGCGCTGCACATGGCAAGTTTCGTGACGGGACAAGAGGTTGACCGTCTTTCCGCCGATTTCGTCGCCTGTCTGTCTTCGCGGCAGTTGGAAGACGACGCGATGGTCAACTTCCGCATGAACGGCGGCGCTGTGGGGCGGCTTTGGACTTCTTCGGTGGCCATCGGGCGGCAGCATGGGCTTGGCATTCAGGTCTTTGGCGAAACCGGCGGACTGCGCTGGTCGCAGGAACACCCCAACCAGCTTTACTACATGCCGCTCGGCCAAAGACTGCAAGTAATCGAGCGTGGCGAAGGCAATTTGTCACCCGAGGCCGATTGCGCCAGCCGTGTGACTGTCGGCCATGCCGAGGGGATGCCGCTAGCCTTCGCCAACATCTACCGCGATCTTGCCGAAACGCTGCACGCGCAAATTGAAGGCCGCACACCTGATCCCGCTAAGTCGCTGTTTCCCAATGCCGAGGCCGGTTTGCGCTCGATCTCAGCCATTCAGGCAGCAGTCACCTCAGCCAAGGGCAACGGGGTCTGGGTCGATGCCCGCCCCCCGATGTTCCGCTAGCACCGGCCGCAATGTAGCGCGCTCGACCAAAGTACAGGGCAGAATGCGCGCCTCGGGCAATCGCGTCGGATCGGTGAGGGTGTCGCCCATCAACTCGATGGTGGACCGCACGATGGCGTCAAATGGCTGGTGAATAGTGGTGAGGGCAATATTCGCCCAAGCTGCCATTTCCATGTCGTTGATCCCGATCAGCCCAAGGTCGCCGGGAACTGCGATGCCTGCCTCTTGGGCCGCCGCCAGCGCCCCGATGGACAGGACGTCATCGCCACAGAAATACGCCTCCGCCCGCGGCCCCGCTAACAGCCGGCGCATCTCCTCCAACCCCGCCGCGAAACTGTAGGCCCGTGCGAAACTGGTGCCGACAGCAATATCCGGCCGCTCCGCCGCCGCCTGCATGAATCCCGCAAGCCGGTCCTGTGTTGTTGATGCCGTCTTGGGCCCCCCCATGAAACCGATCCGCCGATAGCCTCTGGCGATCAGCGCCTCGGCGGCCATCCGCCCCGCCGCGATATTGTCGATCCCCACAACATTCACATCCGGCGATCTTGTGGCCCGCCCAAAGGCGTGCACCACCGGCACACCCGCTTCGCGGAAGGCCCGCGCAAACCCATCCGGCAGATGGGATGATGCGACGATCACGCCATCCACCGAATACTGGCGCAGCAACTGAACGGACTTCGCAGGGTCCGTTTCCAAGGACAGGTTGACCAAAAGCGGCCTTAACCCCTTTTCCTGCAACCCCTTTGTGAACAAATCGAAAATCTGCAAAAAGACCGGGTTGTGAAAATTGTTCGACACCAGCCCGATCAGCGAGGTTTTCCGGGTGCTCAGCCCTCGGGCCAGGAAATTTGGGCTATACCCAAGCTCACTCGCCGCCTTCTCAACCTTTGCCCGTGTCTTGCTTGAAACTGATGCCCCCGCCGTAAAGGTGCGTGAGACCGCTGCCCGCGAAACCCCCGCCCGTTCCGCGACTTGTTTTAAGGTAATCAGCAAAATGTATGAATTCCCGAAAAGCCCCGTGTGGCAGACCGGATGCAGGATAGAACGGTTTGCGCTTTGTGGGAAACCGGGAATCGCCGAGAGTTGGCACCAGAATGACACCCAGCAGCAGTAATTGCACGGCAACCCCTCTTCGATTTGCTTTTGTTCGTGGCCGAAGTACAGGCTGAGTGTTTTGTGCAAAGCCGAGAAAGCCCGCGGGCGGAGTTCCCCGACGCGTAACGAGCTAACCTAACTGATTTCGAGCCCTGCCACTTTGTCAGAAAAGGTTGTCGCGGTTCTTGTTGATCACATTCCGGTTGGTGCCCGAATGACCGCTTTGTGCTCCGAAACTGGGCTCTGTTGCACGAATCCCGAGAGGGATTCATCTCGCGAATCCAGCGTGATAGCTGGAGGCGATGAGCGGACCGAACACACCGACGTACAAGACCCTGAACTGGCCCGCGTATAACAAGGCGCTGAAGCGCCGCGGATCTCTGACCATCTGGTTTGACGCCGACATGGCATGGGCGGCGCAGCCGACAGGCATGGAATAGCTCTGTCCGGGAAAAGCGGCAGTTCGGCCGTCACACGATTTGTGCATGTATGGATGCCCCCGTTGGTGCAAGTGGTTTTTTGAACGGCTTGAGCGTGTGATCGGGTG
>JBDSXE010000432.1:0-4502 GCA_039926325.1 Paracoccaceae bacterium
CCAACTCCCCCGCCGACAGCGCCCCGTCCAGCGTCAACGCCCGCAAGATTGCGCGGTCCAGATCATCAAGGTCGATCAAATTCGCAGTCACAGCGGCAACCCCTCGCTATCCTTGATCGTCGCGATCAGCATCAGCGCCTCCACCTCGGCAATATGCGGCAGCGCCAGAATCCGCCGCCGGTAGACCTCCTGATACTGCGCCATATCCCGCGCGATCACGTTCAGCCGCACATCGACCCGGCCCAGAAACGTCTCGATCCCCACCACCTCCGGCACCTCGCGAGCCGCCTGAATGAACTCGTCGAACGCCCGCGGGTTGGTCTTGTCGAGCGTGAACCGCAACGACACCTCCGCCGCATAGCCCAGCTTGCGCCAGTCAATCATCGCCTGCACCCGCCCGACAACGCCAGCTTCGGTCAGCCGCTCCAGCCTGCGCCATAACGTCGCCTGGGTCACGCCAGCCCGTTCTGCCAGATCAGCCCGCGCCTGCCCCGGATCGCCCAGGAAATGCCGCAGTATCCGCCGATCCGTGTCATCCATCTGCATGATTTATTCACCGTACTCATATTGCACGCATGAATTTTCGCAGAAAATTCGCTATTCGTCAAACAACGCACAGGATCACACGTCGAAATCCCTATCCTGCCCGCAGAAACAGCAAGGAGCGCCCAAATGCGCGTGTATTACGACCGTGACTGCGACATCAACCTGATCAAAGACAAGAAAGTCGCCATCCTCGGCTACGGCAGCCAAGGCCACGCCCACGCCCTGAACCTGCGCGACTCAGGGGCCAAAAACCTCGTCGTCGCCCTGCGCGAAGGCTCCGCTTCCGCGAAAAAGGCCGAAGGCGAAGGCTTGAAAGTCATGGGTATTGCAGAGGCTGCCAAGTGGGCTGACCTGATCATGTTCACCATGCCGGACGAATTGCAGGCCGAAACCTACAAGAAATACGTCCACGACAACATCCGTGACGGCGCTGCAATGGCCTTCGCCCACGGCCTGAACATCCACTTCGGCCTGATCGAACCCAAACCCGGCGTCGACATCATCATGATGGCCCCCAAAGGCCCCGGCCACACCGTGCGCGGTGAATATGTCAAAGGCGGCGGCGTGCCCTGCCTCGTCGCCGTCCATCAGGACGCCTCGGGCAAGGCGATGGAGCTTGGCCTTAGCTACTGCTCCGGCATCGGCGGCGGTCGTTCCGGCATTATTGAGACCAACTTCCGCCAAGAATGCGAAACCGACCTGTTTGGCGAGCAGGCCGTCCTCTGTGGTGGCCTTGTCGAACTGATCCGCATGGGCTTTGAAACCCTTGTGGAAGCCGGCTACGAACCCGAAATGGCCTATTTCGAATGCCTGCACGAGGTCAAGCTGATCGTCGATCTGATCTATGAAGGCGGCATCGCCAACATGAACTACTCGATCAGCAACACCGCCGAATACGGCGAATACGTCAGCGGCCCGCGGATCCTGCCCTATGCAGAAACCAAAGCCCGCATGAAAGCCGTTCTGGAAGACATCCAGTCCGGCAAATTCGTCTCCGACTTCATGAAGGAAAACACCGTCGGTCAGCCGTTCTTCAAGGCCACCCGCCGCCGCAACGACGAACACCAGATTGAGAAAGTCGGCGAGAAACTGCGGGCCATGATGCCATGGATTTCTAAGGGCAAGATGGTGGATCGGGCCAGGAACTGATCGGTAGGACGGGCAATCTGCCCACGTTCTGATCAAACCAAAGGATGGGCACTATTGCCCATCCTACCCAACGCTACGCCGCCGCCTCCACCGCCCCTACGATATCGTTCACAACCTGCACCAGCATCGCCTCATCCTCACATTCCGCCATGACCCGCACCAAAGGCTCGGTCCCCGACTTGCGGATTAACAGCCGCCCGTGCCCGACCAGCCGCGCCTCTGCCCCTGCAATCGCCGCCTTGACCGATGCCGCCTCCAACGGCTGCGCCCCCGCACCGAAACGCACGTTCTTCAACAACTGCGGCACCGTCTGGAACTGTTCGATCAATCGGCTTGCGGGCTGCCCGGTCCGCGCCATTTCCGCCAGAAACTGCAACCCCGCGATCAGCCCGTCGCCCGTCGTCGCATAATCGGTCATCACGATGTGCCCCGACTGCTCGCCGCCCAGGTTCCAGCCGCCGCGTCGCATCGCCTCGACCACGTACCTGTCGCCAACCGCCGTCCGCTCCAACCGCAAACCCCGGCCCTGCAAGAACCGCTCCAGCCCCAGATTGGACATCACCGTGGCGACCAGAACCCCACCGTTCAGCCGCCCATCGTCAGCCCACCGCCCGGCCAGCAGCGCCATGATCTGATCGCCGTCCGCGACCCGTCCGCGCTCATCAAGGATCATCACCCGATCCGCGTCGCCATCCAGGGAAATTCCGACATGCGCGCCATGCGCCACCACGGCCTCGGCGGCGGTCTGCGTATAGGTGGACCCGCAACGGTCGTTGATGTTGGTCCCGTTCGGCGTCACGCCAACCGGGATCACCTCTGCCCCCAGTTCCCACAACACCTCTGGTGCCGCGCGATAGGCCGCCCCGTTGGCGCAGTCGATCACCACCTTCAGCCCGTCCAGTCGCAGCCCTGCCGGGAACGTCGTCTTGACGAATTCCTGATAGCGGCCCCGACCATCCTCGATCCGCTTTGCCCGCCCGATCCGTTCGGCAGTCAGCTCAATCTCGCCCGCAACAATCGCCTCGATCTCCAGTTCAGCCTCGTCCGACAGCTTGAACCCGTCGGGGCCAAAGAACTTGATGCCATTGTCGTGATAGGGGTTGTGGCTGGCAGAGATCATCACCCCCAGATCGGCGCGCATCGACCGGGTCAGGAACCCGACTGCCGGCGTCGGCACCGGCCCCAGCAGCAGCACGTTCATGCCCGTCGAACACAGACCCGCCGTCATCGCGTTTTCCAGCATATAGCCCGACAGCCGGGTGTCCTTGCCGATCACCACCCGGTGGCCAGAGTTTCCGCCGCGCCGGAAATACCGCCCCGCTGCCGCCCCCAGCCGCAAGGCCATCTCTGCCGTCATCGGGTGGGTGTTTGCGCGTCCCCGCACGCCATCGGTGCCAAACAGTTTCCGGCTCATCTTGCTTCTCCCTGCGTCACGGCCTGCCACAACGACAAAGCCTGCCGCGTCTCAGCCACATCATGGACCCGTATGATCTGCGCGCCCTGCGCCACGCCCGCCAGTGCCACCGCCAGCGACCCCGGCATCCGCCGTGCCGCCTCTGCCTCGACCCCGATGGTGCCGATGAACCGCTTGCGCGAGGCGCCCAGCAACATCGGCAGCCCAAGATCGTGGAACAGCGCCAGCCGCGCAAGCAGCGTCAGATTGTGCTGCAACGTCTTGCCAAAGCCGATGCCGGGATCAATGGCGATCCGGTCGCGCGAAATCCCCGCAGCCTCTGCCACCGCAACCCGCTCGCGCAACGCATCGAACACATCCAGCAAAACATCGTCGTAATGCGGATCATCCTGCATCGTCTCTGGTGTCTCTATAGAATGCATCAGGATCACCGGGCAGCCAGCCTGCGCCACCACCCCCGCCATTCCCGCGTCATAGCGCAACGCCGTCACATCGTTGACCCAACTCGCCCCCGCCGCCAGTGCCGCCGCAGCAACCCCCGCCTTGCGCGTGTCGATCGAGATCGGCAAATCCAGCCCGCCCTCGCGCAGGGCCGCAATGACAGGCGCGGTCCGCGTAACTTCGATGTCAGCAACAACCTCTGATGCGCCGGGCCGCGTGCTTTCGCCACCAATGTCGATGATATCCGCCCCAGCCGCCATACGGCGCCCCTGCATCACCGCAGCCTCGGCCCGTAGAAACAGACCGCCATCCGAAAAACTGTCGGGCGTGATGTTCAGAATGCCCATCAGCCGGGGTCGGTCCAGCGTCAGCCCACCAAAGTCTCGGCGCGGCGCTGACAGCCGGTCGCGCACCTCGCCCGACAAATCGGCCACGGCGACGATCCGCGCGGCGGCACCCCGCATTATAACTTCGACCTGCGAAAACCAGCACCAGCCGCCCGCCAATGGCAGCGCCCCCGCAGGTCTCGCCGGGTCGCTCATCGGGATCGGGCGAAAATATTCCATGCGATGTGCTATTTCTGAAAGGACCGTCAGGCAAGTGCTGCGTTCAGGCGCGTTCCACCGTCACGCGGCTTCCTGCCGGAAGTGCAACATCCCCGTGAACCACCAGCCGTGCCGCCGCCATAAGTTCTGCCAGCCAAAGGGCCAGCGCCACCGGATCGCGCGATTGCGGGCCATCGACAGCGTCCATAACCATCTTGCCCGGTGCCCACACCATCATCTGGCCGCGCTTGACCGCCCAATCAATCTCTGTCCGCGTCGCCATCACCACGCAGCGCGCATCCCGCGCCGCCAGCATCCAGGCGTTTTGTTCGATCGCCAGCAGGTCCACCCGCCGCTGTGTCGGCTTGTGCCCGGTCTGTGGCCGGGCACTGTCAGGCAGACCAACG
>JBDSXE010000433.1:0-3274 GCA_039926325.1 Paracoccaceae bacterium
GCGGGTGGAAAGCGCCAAGGCTTCGGACTGGTCGTGGGTGACAAAAACGAAGGTGGTTCCAGTTTCGCGATGCAGACGGCGCACCTCGTCCTGCATCTGGCCACGCAGGTTCTTGTCCAGCGCAGAAAACGGCTCGTCCAGCAGCATGACGGGGGGTTCATAGACCAAAGCACGCGCCAGAGCGACGCGTTGCTGTTGACCGCCCGACAGGCCAGAAGGGCGCTTGTGACCGTGCCCCGACAGGCCGACCTTTTCGATCATCTCACCCACGCGGCGCCGAATATCGTCGGCCGCGCGGCGCTGTACTTTCAGCGGAAAGGCGATGTTGTCCTCGACCGACATATGCGGAAACAAGGCATAGCCCTGAAACATCATACCAAAACCACGCTTTTCGGCGGGTTGTGCGGTAACGTCGACACCATCTAGCAGGATGCGACCAGCGGTAGGTGCTTCAAAGCCCGCCATGACCATCAGAAAAGTCGTTTTACCTGATCCAGAGGGCCCAAGAAGCGTCAGAAACTCGCCGCGCGCGACAGTTAGCGACACATCCGACAACGCAGCAAAACGGCCGTAGGTTTTACCGATGCCTTCGGCGCCGATCTCTGCCGCGTGATGAGTTGATGCCATGCGAGTCCCCGTTTGATCGCAAGATTAGGGGTGAATGCGCCGTGCTGACAAACGAATTGATTTTTCACCGGCGACAAACGGAATTGAACGACTTCAATCGCTCGGCAATTCGGCATGAAGCCAATCGCAAAACGCGGCGACCGCAGGGTTGCCGGATTTTTCCGGCGGAACCACCAGCATGTAGCTTCGTGGTGACCGGATCGCCAGATCGAAGGGCCGCACCAACAGCCCCGAAGCCATCGCCTCATGGCAGATGAATTCATCACCCAGTGTGACACCTTGCGAGGCAAGCGCCGCTGCATAACACAGATTCATGTCGGAAAACACGATACCGCTGCGCGCGCCCTCTTCTGGCAGGCCGGCCAGCCGGAACCATTCCAGCCAATCCGTCCGATCCTGTAAATGCAGAAGGTTGGTACGCAACAGATCCGCTGGTTCACCCAGCCCGCCAAGCCGGTTCAGCAAGGCTGGGCTGCACAGCGGAGTAAATTCCACCTCTTTCAGCAATTCGGAGTTCTGGCCAGGCACATGTACCATGCCAAAGGCAATAAACAGGTCAACGTCCGGATTGCTGACATCATCCAGCCGCCGTGGAGTGACCAGCGCCAGGTCCACATCGGGGCAAGCCGCGTGAAAACCGCCGATCTTGGTGCAAAGCCAGGTCGCCGCAAACCCCGGCGGGCAGGAAACGGTCAGCACTCCGCTGACGCCCCGCCCAGCATGGCGGGATGCAGAACCGGATATCTCGGACAGGGCCCGGCGAATATCCAACGCATAACCTTGGCCTTGCGGGGTAAGCTCGATCCGCGTGCCGATGCGGTTCAGCAGACGAAAGCCCAGATCGCGCTCTAAAAGCCGTAACTGGTGACTGACCGCGCTGCGCGTCAGGTGCAGTTCGTCCGCCGCCTGCCAAACGGTGCCGTGGCGGGCAAAGCTTTCCAGCGCCCGCAGCGCCTGAGTTGACGGGATACGCGTCATGCCACTTCCTTTAGCTCGCGCCAAGTTACATGCATCGCGGGCAAGGTGAAAACAATTCTCCGACGACAGGAAAAAGTTTCACTTTCCACCCGGCGCGGCCTGAGGTTGTCTGGTGTCATGAAAGGACACCTTATGCCCCTGTCACCCGCTCAATCCACCGCCCTTGACCATGTTACCGAAAATTCAGCCAACCTGTCGCAGTGGACAGCTGAAATCTTTGCATTCGGTGAAACGGCGTGGCGGGAATACCGATCTGCTGAATGGTACGTGACCTTGTTGCGTCAACACGGGTTCACGGTCGAAGCGGGATCAGGCGGGATGCCGACAGCCTTTTGCGCCGATTGGTCGAATGGCGACGGCCCGATCATCGGGCTATATGCCGAATATGACGCGGTGCCAGGCAATTGTCAGGCCGCCAGCACACGGCGCGAACCGCGCGCTGGCTTGGGATTTCAGGCGGGCGGCCACACCGATCCGCATTCGGGGCTTGGCATCGGCGGTCTGGGCGGGCTTTTGGCCACCAAGGCCGCGATGGAGCGCCACGGCATTACTGGGGGCCTGCGCTTTATGGGCGAACCCGCCGAAAAGGTGCGCGGGTCAAAGCCCATTCATGCCGCCAAGGGCTATTACGACGGTCTGGCGGGCATCCTGTCGTTTCATCCGTTCTACATGCTGCCGATGTGCAACACCGTGCGCTGGGATACCCACTGCGGTGCGGGCTGGTCGATGATCTACCGCTTTATCTGTGACGAACCACAGGCTTGGGGAACACCAGACGGCGCGCCGATCCCGCAATCACACTCTGCCGTGCGCGCGCCGGGCGCCAATGATGCGCTGATGCTGATGTATCAGACCTCGAAATCGCTTCGCGACGCGATGCTGCCGCATCAGGGCGGATGGTCGATTTCCGAAGCAATCCTGACGGCTGGCCAAGCGACGGCCGACAACCTGCCCGCAGGTCTGGCCGAACTGCAATACATGATCCGGGTGCCGACCATTGCGATGGCCGATCAGGTTACGGCGGTTTTGGACCGTAACGCCGCCGCCGCCGCCATGCTGACCGGCTGCCGCTGGGAACGGCATTGGGTCTGCAAATCGCGACCCGGCCTTGCCAACCACGCCATCGCCCGCACCGTATGGGAGGCAATGCAGGCCGTTGGTGCCCCCGTGTGGGGTGAGGACGCCAAAGCGGTCGCACGCGAGATTCAAGTTGGCCTTGGCCAAACCCCAATGGTCGACCCGTTTATCCCAGAGATGTCGCGCCTGATCGACCCCGAAACGGCCGAGGCGATACTGCGCCGGGATCTGCCGCCCAGCCAGACCCACTCGACCTCTGACGATTATACCGACATGTGCTGGCACGCACCGACCGCGCGGTTCTACATCGCCCGGCTGGCGCTAAGGGGCGCTTATCCGCCGTGGGTGATGAATGCGCTGGGCGGCATTCCGGCGACGATCGACCCGATGGTACAGACTGCGGCCAAGGTGCTGGCGCTATCGGCGCTGCGCCTGCTGCAAGACCCCGATGCCCGCGACGCCGCAATGGAAGAATTCCGCAGCCGCACCGGCGGCGGAGTTGGCGGTACTGCCTGGCTTGCGCCACAATGCGACTATGACCCGCCGATCCACTTTCGTTGGCCCGAATATGTTGACACCCCGCGCGGGCGTG
>JBDSXE010000434.1:0-4213 GCA_039926325.1 Paracoccaceae bacterium
GTGATCGGAATCACAAAATCATCAAAGGCACTGGTTTCGACCTTCAACCCCTCAATCGCGCTCAGAACTGAGATGGCGGGGGTGATTGTGCCGTCGCCAAACAGCAGCGCCGCCCCGAACAGGCCCATCATCATCAGCAAATTCCGGCGCGTTCCCGGCTTGGCCGACCACGGATTGAGCAGCGCCACCAGAGCTATGATGCCACCCTCACCCCGATTGTCAGCCTTCAAGATAAACCACAGATACTTGATCGAAACGACCAGGATCAAAGACCACACGATCAGGGACAAGACCCCAAGCACATTGCCCGTCGTCGGGGCAACCCGTTCAACGCCTTTGAAACACTCCTTCAACGCATAAAGTGGGCTGGTGCCGATGTCGCCATAGACCACACCCAAGGCGGCTAGCGAAAGCGACATCAGTGGCCGCGACTTCTCGTCGATCTCGGGCGGTTCCGGCACGATAGCTTTGGGATGAACGGCCAATGCCTCAGGCTGGATCGTTTCGGTCAATGTTGGTCTCCTTTGAGCATGGCATCGCTGGGCTATGACCAACGCAGGGACCGACAAAGTCAACTGACGTATGAGCCCGACCGACTACTTATGGGAAGTTGGGCGCGTACGGCCGCCTTGCGGGCGTTGTCACAACAGTTGGCTTATGCCTCGACATCGACAATTTCATATTGCTGCCTAGGAACAGGATGCGGTGAGAAATTTGCATCGAGTTGTTTCGGCTTTGGCGTCTGCGCAAGGCTCAGGTTTTGGGCTGGGTCGGGTATAGGTCGTTGATACCGCTTGGGGTCGGATATCTGGATCTTCAGCGGCTCTTGCGATCGTTCCTCTCGTTGCAGAAGCTATTTTCATGATCGGATTGCGCCGTTCACCGCAACAGCCTTAGCCAGCGCGCTGCCAGGCGCCTGATCAGGGGTGTCAGGCGCGACCGTTCGTAGGCGTCGCCTGCCATCTTGATCGCCGTGGCTTGGGTCGGATAGGCGTGGATGACGCCCGCCAGTGCACCAAGGCCCATGCCCGACCCGATGGCTAAAGAGATGCCGTTGATCATGTCGCCCGCGTGGCGCGCGACCACAGTCGCGCCGAGGATGCGGTCAGAATTCTGCCGGACATGGATCTTGACGAACCCTTCTGCCATGCCGTCCGTGACCGCGCGGTCGACATCGTGCATCATGATGGTGAAGGTCCTGACCGGGATGCCCGCTTTGCGCGCGTCAAAGGGATAAAGTCCGACATGGGCAATCTCTGGGTCGGTGTAGGTGCACCATGGGATCACCAACATGCTCAGCCGCTTACGCCCCAAGAAGAGCGCGTTCTGAAGAGCGATGCGTGCCGTAGCCTCGGCGGTGTGTGTGAACTTGTGGTCCAGGCAGACATCGCCTGCCGCATAGATGCGCCGGTTGGAGGTACGCATGAAGTCATCGACTTTAACCCCTTCTGAATCTGCCTCGACGTCTGCTGCCGCCAGATTCAAGCCGTCGAGATTGGGGGCACGGCCGATCCCGGTCAGGATCTGATCGACGTTGACGGTGGTGGTGTCACCTTCACGCACCAGATCGGCCAGCTTTTGGCCGTCCTTCATCCGCACAGCCACCACAGATGTGTTGAGGTGAATCTCTACTCCATCACGCGCCAGAGAATCTGACAGGATCTGAGCTGCATCACGCTCTTCACGCGGCAAGAACATCGGTTCGTCCTGGGCGAGGATGACTTTGGTGCCCATGCGGCAAAAGGTCTGCGCCATCTCGCAGCCCAAGGGTCCGCCGCCGATAACAAGCAGATGGTCAGGTCGGCGGGTCAGGTTGAAAACAGTCTCGTTGGACAGATACCCGGCCTCCGCCAAGCCCGGAATCTCGGGCAGTTTTGCATGCGCCCCGGTTGCAATCAGTGCCTTGGCGAACCGCAGTTCAGCACCCGCTACTGAGACCCGGTCAGGGCCGGTGAACTGCGCCTGCCCGAAAAAGACGTCGACCCCCGCCTCGGTCAGACGCGCGACCGAGTCAGCTTCGCCAATCAGCGCGCGAAGCCTGCGCATCCGCTCCATCGCCTGCGTGAAATCAACCTCTACCTCGGCGGGCTGCTTCACCCCGAAATCTTCGGCGGTGCGCATGTCGGCATAAAGCCGCGACGACCGGATCAACGCCTTTGACGGCACGCAGCCCACGTTGAGGCAGTCACCGCCAACAAGGTTGCGCTCGATCAGCGCGACCTTAGCCCCGAACGCCGCAGCTCCCCGCGCAGCCACAAGTCCTGCAGGCCCGGCCCCGATCACCACAAGGTTATAGCGACGCGCTGGTTCTGGATTGCGCCAGTCGCTTGGACGGACGCTGCGTAAAAGGTCGGCATCGTGACGACCGACGGGAAAGTCTGGGGTACGCGGCTTGTGCTGCGACATTCTACGCGCCTTCCTGTGCCAGCCAGCCGCCGCTGAACCCGGCGCGGCGCAGGCCGGCAAGGATGTGCGGATTGGACCGCATCAGCTTCCAGATCATGCCGCTGCGATGGTTTTCGATCATCGTCACGGCAAGCCCCTGATCCAGACCATAAAAACCATCTGAAATCCAGCCATCGGGCCCGATGTCGCGGCGACCCGCCAGCGTCGGATTGAAGGCACTTGGCATCCGCAGGCCGGGTGCCACCCGCGGGTAGCGCTGCAAAAGGTGGCGCAGGGCCGTGATTGCCTCATCCGTCACAAAGGGCAGTGCTGCAAGGTACGACCAAGGGGCTATGGTCCCGTCATCCGGCCCGAAGGGGGCGCCCCGCGCGGCATAGCCAAAGAAGCCGTGCCGCTGGCCGTCGACCCGGATGCGAAACCCGCCCGGCCCATCATTCGCCGACAGGCCCCACAAATCCGCGCCATAGCCCTTGAACCCATGAGGATTGCGGCAGGCATATTCGCGGTGCAAAAGCGTGGCACGGCGGCTGTTCTCAAAATAATCCGACCGCTTTTCGTGCATGAAGGCGTCGCGGATGCCTGCGAAGTCGATCCAGGCATGCGAGAACTGGTGCATGAACAGCGGCCCGCCATAAAGGACATCATAGCCGTAGATGTTTTCCCATTGGTAGGTGGCCGTCCACCCTGCAAAGCTGCCAGCCGAGGTGGGGTGATCGGGCGAAGCCATCGCCAGCACATACAGCACGGTCGCCTCGTTATAGCCCTCCCAGTTATAGTTCAGGAACCCGCTTTTGGGCCTCCAGCCCTGCCGCAGCGTGGACTGGCCGCCTTGCGCCCAGTCCCACTCCACCCGCCGGTACAGCCGTTCGCTCAGGTCGCGAACCTCGCCTTCGTCCGGGCCGTCGAAATAGCTTGCTGCAACTAAAATGCCTGCGATTAAAAGCCCAGTGTCCACCATCGACAATTCGCATCGCCAGACCCGCCGGCCGGTCTTCATGTCCAGGAAATGGTAGTAAAACCCCCGGTGTCCCGTCGCGTCGTCTGCCTTGCTCTGCGCGCTGTCGCGAAAGAACCGCAAAGCAGCGAGCGTCAGTTCGGCCGCCCGCGCGCGGCTGATCCAGCCACGCTCAACTGCGATGGGGTAGCACGACAGCGCGAAGCCGACGACCGCGATGCTGGCGGGGGAGCCATCGCGCGATGTGTCCGCGACCAAACCGTTGGCGTTGTTCACATTTTCAAGGAAATAGTCGAAAGCGGTGCGCTGGCAGCGGTCCAGCAGCGCCTCGTCCGACATAGATGCTGTGGGATCAGACACTGGCCGAAAACTCCAGCCGGATCGCCGCAACACCCAAGGGTGGGACAGTCACGTCGCAGACAAGCATGCCAGCCTGATGAAACACCGGTTGCGTGGCAGACTGCATCTCGGACGCCGCACTCAGCGCCGCCACCTGATCGGCGTCAAGATATTCCGGCGCACCCATCTTGAGCCAGAGCGCCTTGGCGTTGGCATGCTTGGCGTCGATCCGGGTGATGTCTGCCGAAAGCGGTGGCACCTTGCAGTCCAGCCGCAGATGTACAGTTTCGTTGGCAATCGTATGGCGCGGCAGCGCGAAGTTGCACAAAAGAACGGTCACCGCATCACCACCGCGCACGACCCAGACATCGACGGTGGGATGGCTCCCCTTGACAGCCAGCAACTCGGCCCCCAGTCCATGCAGCACCTGATAGGCGCGGTAGGCGGGCTTTGCGATGCCGTGCAGGTTCATCAAACCAAAGCCGCCGTGGAAGGCCTGCGAGGGGAAATAGT
>JBDSXE010000435.1:0-2727 GCA_039926325.1 Paracoccaceae bacterium
GTCCGAAACTCAGGCCCGGCTGCAAGGTCCGCTGTCCCGCTACGACGGGATGCCGGGGCCGGTTGGGCAAAGCGTCAATCACGCCGTCGCGCAAGCGATGCGCCAAAACATCGAGATTGCCGAGCGCGAGATGTCCGCCATCCTGCCCCGCATCGTGGACCTGCTGGCAGATGCCGACCGGAATATCCTGTGCATCGGCGGGCGGTTCAGCTGGATGATCGCCGCCTATCTGCACCAATACCTGCGCGAGTTGCGCCAGTCCGTCGGGCTGGTACGTGGTGGCAGTGCGGGATGGGCCGACTATCTGCTGGATGTCCGACCGAGAGACGTTGTGGTGATATTCGACTTTCGCCGCTATCAGCGCGACGTGCTGGACTTTGCCAAAGGGGTTGTTACGCAACAGGCGCAAATCATTCTGGTCACCGATATCTGGTATTCCCCGATCGCCGCCTTTGCCGATATCGTCCTCCCGGTCCCCGTCAGCATCCCCAGCGCCTTTGACAGCGGTGTGACCGGACTGGCCGTCGTAGAAATCATCATGGCAGGCGTCATTGAGGCGCTGGGCGCGCAGTCGCGTGACCGGATCTCCACCTTGGAAAGCCTGCGAAAACCCTTCAACATCGGGTCCTGAACCGGACCCGCCCTGACACGAGGCCGCCATGCAACACGACAAGCTGACCATGTTTTGCTATACTGACCTGTCAGGGCAAGTCCGGGGCAAGGGCTTTCCGACCCGCCAGATCGAAAAGCGACTGAAGGGCGGCATCGGCTGGACACCGAACAACCTGATGTTCACCGCCCTTGGCACCATCGCACCCGGCGAATGGGGTTCGCATGGCGATGTGTTGCTGATGGCCGACAGGGCCAAGGGCATCGAGGTCGACTTTGGCGACGGCACCCAAGCCGAACGCTTTTACCTGTGCGATGTGCAGAACACCGATGGCACGCCATGGGACTGTTGCCCCCGCACCTTGTTGCGCGACGCAGCGGCGGAATTGCTGGCCGAAACCGGCCTGACTCTGAAAGCCACCTTTGAACAAGAGTTCATCTATTCCGGCGCCAACTCCCGCACCGCCGACAATTACGCGCTGGATGCCGTGCGCCGCCACGGGGTCTTTGGCGAAACCTATCTGGGGGCGCTGCATACGGCAGGAATCGAGGTTGACAGCTACCTCGCCGAATTCGGGCCTGGTCAGTTCGAGGTGACCGTGCCGCCGCAAGACGCGTTGGCTGCCTGCGACACCGCCATGATCGTCCGCGAACTGGCCAGGGCCACGGCCTTTCGTCTTGGCCATGGCGTCAGCTTTTCGCCGCGCGTTCGGCCAGACGCTATGGGCAGCGGCGTGCATATCCATTTCAGTCTGTGGGACCGTAGCGGGGCGCCCGTCAGCCATGACCCCGCCCGCCCGTTTGGCATAGGTCAGGCGGCAGGTCAGTTTCTGTCTGGCATTGTGCGCCACATGCCCGCCCTGTGCGCGTTTACCGCGCCGTCGCCCGTGTCCTACCTGCGGCTGGTCTCGCATTCCTGGACCGGCGTCTGGTCGAATGTTGGTGTCCGCGACCGCGAGGCGGGGTTACGAATCTGCCCGACCTTCGGCACCTCACCCGAAGCGGTGGCGCGGCAATTCAACTTTGAATACCGCGCCGCGGATGCGACCGCGAATCCGTATCTGCAACTAGCGGTGATCCTGCGCGCCGGACTTGCCGGCATCCACGATGCCCTGCCCCCACCACAACCCACGGTTGAAGAAGACCCCGAAACCATGCCGCCCGAGGCCCTGACCGCCCGCCACATCGTGCGCCTGCCGTCTTCGGCACAGGCGGCGCTGGCGGCGTTGGTGGCCGATCCTGTTGTGCAGGGCTTTCTGCCGCATCGGCTTTATCAGGCCTATATAGCCAACAAGCAGGCCGAGATTGACTTGGTGCAGGGTTGGACGCCGGAAGAAATCTGTCGGCGCTATGCCGAAGTGTATTAAGGCAAGGGGCGCAATGATGGGAAAACTTGACAGCCGCGTGGCCATCGTGACCGGGGCCGCAACCGGCCTTGGCCGAGGTATCGCCCTGCTTTACGCCGCCGAGGGGGCCGATGTGGCCGTGCTGGACCGCAATGGTGCCGGGGCCGAGTTGGTGGCAGCGGCGGTCCGCGACCTTGGCCGCAAGGCGCTGGCCGTTCAGGTGGACGTGGGCGACGAGGCGGGCGTCAAATCCGCCATCGCCCGCACGGTTGCGGCGTTGGGTCCGCCCGACATTCTGGTGAACAACGCCGGTATCGCCACGGTGTCTTTGCTGGAGGATATGGAAACCGCAATGTGGGACGAGATGATCCGCGTCAATCTGTCCAGCCTGTTCTACTGCATCCGCGCCGTACTGCCGCATATGCGGGCGCGGCGCTATGGCCGGATCATCAATATCAGTTCGCAACTGGCCCATAAGGGCGGTGAAGGTATGGCGCATTATGCCGCAGCCAAGGCGGGCGTTCTGGGTTTGACCCGGTCACTGGCCTATGAGGTGACCCGCGACAATATCACCGTGAATGCGATCTGTCCGGGGCCGCTCTACACCGACATGAAGCTGCCGCCCGAATGGGCCGCAAAAAAGCAAAACGAGTTGATAATAGGCCGTCAGGGTCATGTGTCCGAGGTCGCGCCGACGGCCTTGTTGCTGGCGACCGAGGAGGCGGCGTTTTACGTTGGGGCCACCTTTAACCCCAATGGCGGGGACATCATG
>JBDSXE010000436.1:0-2510 GCA_039926325.1 Paracoccaceae bacterium
GGACGCGCCGGTGATCGCCTGCACGGGCAAGGATGTGCCGATGCCCTATGCCGCGAATCTTGAGAAGCACGCGCTGCTGACGACCGCCGAGGTCGTCGAAGCGGTCAAATCCGTCTGCTACAGGTAGGGTGGGAACATGGCCATTGAAATTCTGATGCCCGCGCTGTCCCCCACGATGGAAGAGGGGACACTGGCGAAGTGGCTGGTCAAAGAAGGCGACAAGATCAAGTCCGGGCAAATCCTGGCCGAGATCGAGACTGACAAGGCGACGATGGAATTCGAGGCGGTGGATGAAGGCGTGATGGGCCGGATTCTGGTGGCCGAGGGGACCGCGGGCGTCAAGGTCAATCAGGCGATTGCGGTGCTGCTGGAAGATGGCGAGACGGCGGATGCGGCCCCTGCTGCGGCTAAGGCCGTTGCAGCGGCGGCGGCTCCGGTCGCGGTCGCCGCGCCTGCGGTGGCCCCGGCTTCTGCGGCAGTGGCGGCTCCGTCACCGAAAGCCGAGGGTGCGCGGGTGTTTGCTTCGCCTTTGGCGCGTCGGTTGGCTGCGGAAAAGGGCTTGGACCTGAGCAAAGTCACGGGGTCAGGTCCGCACGGCCGGATCGTCAATGCAGATGTCGAAGGGGCGAAGGCTGGGGCGGTTCCTACGGCGGCTGTTGTCGCGCCGACGGCTCCTGTGCCGGTTGCGGTCAAGTCCGGGATGCCCACCGGCATGTCGGCCGAAACCGTCATGAAGATGTATGCCGACCGCGAATATACGGAAATGGCACTGGACGGGATGCGGCGGACGATTGCGGCGCGGCTGACCGAAGCCAAGCAGACCATCCCGCATTTCTATCTGCGGCGCGAGGTGCGGCTGGATACGCTGATGGCGTTCCGCGAGCAACTGAACAAGGGGCTGGAAAGCCGTGGCGTGAAGCTGTCGGTCAACGACTTTATCATCAAAGCCTGCGCCGTTGCCTTGCAGGCGGTGCCGGATGCCAATGCAGTCTGGGCGGGCGACCGCATCTTGAAGCTGAAGCCGTCCGATGTGGCGGTGGCGGTGGCGGTGGAGGGGGGGCTGTTCACGCCGGTCCTGCGCGACGCCGACAAAAAGACGCTGTCGGCTTTGTCGGCGGAAATGAAGGATCTGGCGACGCGAGCCAAGACGAAAAAACTGGCCCCGCACGAGTATCAGGGCGGCAGTTTCGCGATTTCAAACCTGGGGATGATGGGGGTCGAGAATTTCGACGCCGTGATCAACCCGCCGCACGGTGCCATTCTGGCTGTCGGCGCGGGGATCAAGAAGCCCGTGGTGCTGAAAGACGGCACAGTTGGGGTAGCGACGGTGATGTCGATGACGCTGTCAGTGGATCACCGGGTGATCGACGGCGCGTTGGGTGCAACATTCCTGAAAGTGATCGTGGAAATGCTGGAAAACCCGATCGCGATGCTGGCCTGACGGCAGACATGAAAACACGCCCGGAGGAAACCTCCGGGCGTTTCTTTTGCAGAGACGTCAGATTTCGCCGTTGATCAGCTGGTCCATCGTGAGGGAAGGCTGCGAACACCCCGAGTCGCCGATCACCTTGGCGGGGACGCCAGCGACGGTGGTATTGTGCGGAACGTCATGTAACACGACCGAACCGGCAGCGATCCGGCTGCAATAGCCGACGGTGATATTGCCAAGCACCTTGGCACCCGCGCCGATCATCACGCCATTGCCGATCTTCGGGTGCCGGTCGCCGTCTTCCTTGCCGGTGCCGCCCAAAGTGACGGAATGCAGCATGGAAACATTGTCGCCCACCACAGCGGTTTCGCCAATCACGATGGAATGGGCGTGGTCGATCATGATGCCCTTGCCGACCTTTGCAGCAGGATGAATGTCGACGCCAAACACTTCGCTGACACGCATCTGAACGAAGTAGGCAAGATCCTTGCGGCCCTTACCCCACAACCAATGGCCGATACGATAGGCTTGGACCGCCTGAAACCCCTTGAAATACAGCAGGGGCTGCAGGAAGCGGTGGCACGCCGGGTCGCGTTCATAGACCGCCATGATGTCAGCGCGCGCCGCCTGCCCCAGTTCACCGTCATTCTCGTGCGCTTCGTCGGCGATTTCACGCAGGATCTGCTCGCTCATCTCACCCGAGGCAAGCTTCAGCGAAAACCGGTAAGCGAGGGCGCGTTCCAGCGAGTTATGATGCAGCAGGCTGGAATGGATGAGGCCACCGAGCAGCGGTTCGGAACGGACCGCCTCGAACGCCTCTTCGCGAACGCGTTGCCAGACCGGATCAACCGCCGAGACCCTTGGTTTGATTTCAGCCATGCCGATACCTCTGTTTGAGTTGCTCAGCATAAAGGAAAACGGATCGGCTGTCCAAGGGGCTTTGTAAAGCATTTCATGCCGCCTTGGCGCCAGACTACGCGATTTGCACGGTCTTAAACGGCCCCGGTCCGTAACGAGCTGACACTTGTGCAACCGCTATGGAAAACGGTGGACCTGCCACATCCGCAGTCTGCATTGCTAT
>JBDSXE010000437.1:0-2736 GCA_039926325.1 Paracoccaceae bacterium
TTTCCGGTGCCGAATGATGCCGTGGCGCAATCACCGCCCGCGCACCAAACACCTCTGCCGATCGCAACACCGCCCCCACGTTGTGCGGGTCTGTCACGCGGTCCAGACAAACGACCAGCGCCTCTCCCTTGCCCGAAACGCAAACTTCTTCCAGCTTGCCCCAGTTCAGCGGACGCACCTCCAGCGCCGCCCCCTGATGCACCGAATCCTCGGATATCGGCACGTCAAACTGACGCGGCTCCACCACCTCCGGCGCCATCCCCGACGTAGCAACCGCATCTTGCAGCTTGTCGAACGCGTTCTTGGTCAGCACCAGTCGCAGCTTCTCCCGGTTCGGATTGACCAGCGCATCCCGCACCGCATGCAGCCCGAAAAGCCACAGCGTTTCGCGCGCTTCTGCCCGCTTGCCGCGCTCTTTATCGACTACCCAGGTTGGCTTAACTGTTCCGCTCATCATCCCGCCCCGCCGTTTGAAGTGTCCATCTCACCCAAGGCCCAACCCAACGCAAGCCAAAAGCCTGCCCAACCACCCTTGACGCCCGCCAAGCCCGGCTATAATCAGCCCGCAATGTGTGGGCGACGAGCTGCAAGGTGCGGCAGGGGACTGTAACTCCCCCGGGGCGACCCGCGCCTGGTTCGATTCCAGGGTCGCCCACCATATCCTTCCAAATCACCGTGCTACAGCCGTTGCGTGCCCGCCCTGCGCGATGGTACAGCGGCTTGTCCAACGAAAGCCCGCGCATGTCATCCCGTTCCTATCGCTTCACCCACGCCATCACCCGGCTGCCCGCCACGTCGATCATTCAAGGGCTGCGTGCCGTCGATACCGGCACCCCCTCGTTGCAACTGATGAAGTCGCACCATGCCGACTACATTTCCGCCCTGCACTCGACCGGCGCCAAGATCATTGAACTCAGCGCGTTGGAGCCTTATCCGGATTCGGTTTTCGTCGAGGATACTGCCCTGTGCCTCCCAGAAGGTGCCGTCGTGATGCGCCCCGGCGCGCCCTCTCGACTGGGAGAGGCTGCCGAGATGGCGCTGCACCTGATCGCCCTTTATGACGAAGTGAAATATATCACCGGCCCCGACAGCTTCATCGAGGGCGGCGACATCCTGACGACCGAGACCGAAATTCTGATCGGTCGCTCTGCCCGCACCAACGCCGAAGGCATCGCCGAACTGACCCGTCTTGTCGAACCCTGGGGCCACAAAGTGCGCGAGGTGTTCACACCCCCCGGTGTCCTGCACTTCAAAACGGATTGTTCGCTGCTGGACGAGGAAACCATCCTGTCTACCGAACGTCTGGCCGCGTCGGGCTGTTTTGCGGGCTACAATGTCATCTTCACCGCAGAGGGCGAAGAAGCATCCGCAAATTCGATCCGCTTCAACGATCTGGTGCTGGCCCCCAAAGGGTTCCCCCGGACCCGCGACGCGCTGGACAAGGCGGGCTTTACCGTGCGCGAAATCGGCAATTCGGAATGCTCCAAGCTCGACGGCGGGATGTCCTGCCTGTCGCTGCGTTTCACCCCACGCGGGTAAGGCCGCTTTCCTTCATTCGCCCGGCCTGCGATAGTCGCGCAGTCCAAGCGCCCGGAATGCCATGACAACGCCCCTGCGACAAACCTTCAACATCATGGCTGTCGGGCAAGGTGGCCGCCTGCAATACGAGGCGGTGCTGCTTGCCGCCTCGCTCAAGGCCGCCGATCCCGATTTTCCGGGCAAACTGTTCATCGCAGAACCGCAACCCGGACCGCTTTGGCGCGACGATCCCCGTATCCAGGATCAAGCGACCCGTGCAGTGCTTCAAGACCTGGGCGCAACCTTTCTGCCATTTGAGAACCGGCACTTCGGGGAAAACTATCCCTATGGCAACAAGATAGAGGCGCTGGCTGCCCTACCGGACGAGCCATTCCTGTTCCTCGACACCGACACGCTGATCCTGAACTCGTTCGACCGCGTTGCGTTCGATTTCACCAGACCAGCCGCCTCCATGCGACGCGAAGGCACTTGGCCATTGATGGAGATTTACGGGCCCACATACGCCGAAATCTGGTCCTCGCTCTACACCCGGTTCGGCCTTGACTACGCCTCCTCACTGGATCTGACGCAGCCAGCCGAATACTGGCAGCGCCACCTATATTTCAACGCGGGCTGGTTTTTCGGCCAAAGCCCCCGCATGTTCGGCACATGCTTTCTAGAATACGCCAAGGAAATCAGGGACAACCGCCCCGAAGCTCTGGTGTGTCAGGAACTGAACCCGTGGCTTGATCAGATCGCGCTGCCCTTGGTGATCCACGGCCTTGGCGGTGGCCGCCCCGGTCCCGAACTGGCTGGCCTTGATTGCGATGTGACCTGCCACTATCGCACCTTGCCCCTGCTGTACGCCCGCGAAACCGATCGGGTCGTGCAGGTGCTGGAAGATGTCGCCGCCCCGCATACAATAAAGAAGATCATCAAGGACTACGACCCGTTCCGCAAAATGATCTACCAAGGCAAAGGTGCCGCAGTACGCGCGTTGTTTGACCGCACCAACCTGCCCAGACGCGAACAGATGATCCGCAACGCCATCAAGCGCGAGGGGCTGTGGATGCGGTAAGATAAAGGGCGCTAATTCCTTACAAAACCGTTTATATGGACAGATAACCAACTGATATTGCTTGATTTATGGAAGCGTCCACATCTGGACGCCTTCAATGCGCGAATACCCCGTCCAGATTCGGGAACCCCTTCACCTCA
>JBDSXE010000438.1:0-4117 GCA_039926325.1 Paracoccaceae bacterium
CATCACGGGGTTTGCCGCAGTGGCACTCAATCCTGATTCCAATGCGCCCAAGGATGCCAAGGTTCTGTCAAAGCCCTTCCATTTGCGTGATCTTGTGGACGAAGTGAACCGTTTGATGGCGGCTTAAATCGCCTTTCAGTATTTTTTCTACCACACTTGCCATTGCTTTGTCCTGCCCCTATAGGCACAGGCGTTGCCGCATATAATGTGGGTGGTTAGCTCAGCGGTAGAGCATTACCTTGACATGGTAAGGGTCACAGGTTCGATCCCTGTACCACCCACCATTTAATCCTACGTATTACCTAAAATCTTACTGTGCTTATTTTCCTGCTGGAGTTCCCGCTGTTTGCGAATATAGGTAAGCGCTCTCCGTCCACTGATGCTGAAATCCTAGCGTTTTTGGAGCCTTCTTGCGGGCTTTGTCTCTGCAAGGCCGCTTTTTGGTCCACTAAGATTTCGCATCGAACATCAAGAGTTGCGTTGAGTAGGCACCGGTAGTTCATGCATCTAGGCCGAAGTGGAGCCTGGTGAATTGACTACGGCAAAGCATTACCGTGTGCTGTCTGTAGAAACGCAAAGATGCGCCTCACTCGACACTACGGACGCGTGAGTCGAGCGAGGCGCTCAGGTCATCGGTTTCAAACGTTAATCCAGCAACATCGCGCGTTGATCGTTCCAGCGCGAAGGCAGGGGGCAGGCTTTCCTCAAGCGCTCGGGTGTTAACTTTGAACTATGGTTGCCTGTCAAAATCCGCTCGACCATGTCGGGTGCGAGAAATGCCAGCGAGCAAAGTTTGCCGACGTAGCCATTGTCATAACCTTCCTCGGCAGCAATGTGCTTGAGGGAGGGATAACGGCCGGATTTTAGGCCGTCGAACCAGGTTCTGGCTTTAGCCACCATAACAACAAGCCGAGGATCGGGTTCTCGATCTGCTGTTGCTTCTGTTCCCAAAATGAGTTTCATCTGCTTGCCACAGCGGAGTAGGTGGCTGTTCACCCCGATCAACAAATGATCCTGCCCATTTTCGGAGGCAAAAAGTTCGGCAGCGCCATCCTCAGGTTTCGTCTGCGGCGGCTCAAGATTAACATCCACCAATCTTGCCAAGCCTGACGCAGATAGTTGGATCGTCAAAGTAGTTTTTGAAAGTACGACTCTTTCAAGGATTGGCAACAGGCGATCATTGACGATATTGGCGCTACTTCTAAGTTCATCACTCAGCTCGCTGAATGTGGCAAGCCTAGAAGCTATATCGCCTGGAGGTAGTATAAGACGCATCCAATCGTGCATCGTGGATTTGTTTTCGATTCGGTCCGCCACCGCCTGCAACACCAATCGCTCAAGATCGCCTGCAGGTACCCGGATTCCTTCCTGGTCAGCTTCGGTGTTCCTTAGCTTAAGTGCCGAGGTGTAGTAATGGTATCGGAGTCCTTTCTTGATGGCAAAATTCGGCTGCAATCGTCTTCCATTACCGTCAAAGGCGATGCCTTTCAGAAGTGCTCCAGTCTTACGTTTTGGATTGGCGTTATTGCCATTGCGTTGTTCCGTCAGCATCCTCTGAACTCGATCATATTGTTCACGGTCAATAATGGCCTCATGTTCTCCGCTGTAGTGTTCGCCTTTGAAATGAACGACGCCAATATAAAGTGGATTTTTGAGCATGTGACGGATGGCGCCGGGGCCAAGTACCACGCCTCCCGTGCTGTTTCCGCTCCTCCCCGTGCGTAAGCGCGACCTCACTCCTTGCTGTTCAAGCTCCCTTTGAAGTCCATGGATAGAGCGCAGCTCAAGATATCTTGCAAACAAGTTGCGCACGATTTCCGCTTCTGAAGGGACAATCATGAGCTTACGCTGGTGCACCTGATATCCCAATGGTACCGGGCCTCCCATCCACATGCCTTTTCGCTTCGATGCCGCGACCTTGTCCCGGATACGTTCGCCCGAGACCTCGCGTTCGAATTGAGCGAATGAGAGCAAAACGTTGAGAGTCAACCGGCCCATAGAGGTTGAGGTGTTAAACTGTTGCGTGACGGCAACAAACGACACGTGATTATGATCTAGCACGTCGTTCAACTTGGCAAAGTCGGTCAGTGATCGCGTGAGCCTGTCAATTTTATAGACAACAATTATATCGATCAGACCTTTGGCTACATCCTCCAACAGCTGCTGTAGGCCAGGCCGGTCCATGTTGCCGCCTGAATAACCGCCGTCTTCGTATATACGTGATTGCGGCACCCAGCCCTCATGGCGCTGACTGGCGATATAGGCTTTGCAAGCGTCACTCTGTGCCTCGAGGGAGTTGTAACTCATATCGAGACCCTCTTCGGAGGACTTGCGAACATAGATGGCACAGCGGCGAGAGACAGATTTCTCAGCCATGTTGCTTCTCCGATTTGCGTAGACCGAAGAAGCGGGGACCCGACTGATGGGTACCGGTAATGGCTTTTGCAATCTCAGTCAGACTTCTATAGGCCTTAGCTCTGTAAACAAAGCTGCCATCTTTAATAGCCTGAACCTCATGCATCTCGCTTTGCCATTCACGTACAAAGCGTGTGCCAGGCTTCGTGAGGGGCGAAACACTTGGATTGGCAAGAAACTCTGCATCCCCGCGCGCGCCCTTGCTCCACGCTTTTAGTCTGATCAGTGCTTGACGATTTAATCCCCCGGAGTGCTGCTCCTGAATTTCATGCGCCAATGCTCTACGCAAGAATTCTGCTTTGAGCTTTCCGGGAGGCCGTCTCCCAAACGCTCGTCGCCAGGAGTCCTGGAGTGTATGAGCGTCCTGATGATCTAGACGCGCCAGCTGTTCCTCAAGCTTGTCGGTCCGAGATGATGGTTGGCTATTTGCCGCTTCGTTTTCGGAGTGGGCAAGAATTTCAACGATCTTGGTTCTCGAATCTTGATCAACCGCTACCATCATTGTGTGTCTCCCAGTCTATAGCGGCGGGCACCGTCTTCTGGCACGAGACTAACAACGTGCTTGCCCTGCTTTTTCAAGCTTCCCGCCATGAAACCGCGAATGCTATGTGACAGCCATCCTGTAGCTTGCATCATTTCTGATATTGATGCCCCTTCGGATTTCTGGAGCATTGCTAGCAGCGTCGCGCCTTTGGTGCCTTTTCGCGCGGTTCGCGTTGGTTTGGGTGTAGGTTTCTTGATCGGAGATTTAGGTTGTTTTTTTGCCATGGTGCTTGTCTCCTTGAGCCGCAAACCGACTCTTGCACCACCTTAACCCCGCAGGTGCGGGGCGATCACGTTAGAACCTACTTTTGGGTTCTCATGGTGACAACACCAACGCTTCCTTCCCATGTGAAGTCCAGAACTATCTCTGATTATTTTGCCGGATCTTCGCAGATGATCTTGCAGAGAAACAAGATGGTTTCCGCATGGCGCTCACCATTCAAACATTCATCCCTGAGCTTGCCGTTGAAGGATTCACAGAACCCGTTCTCCCACGGTGACCCGGGCTCAATGTAAAGGTTCCTGGTGCCAAGACCTGTCAGCCATTCACGTAAGACCTTGGCGACCATTTCCGGCCCGTTGTATGAACGAATGAATGTGGGCGTGCCCACAAACAGCATGGAGGCTAACGTCTCTATGACGCCCATGGCGTTGATCCGTCTGGCCACACGAATGGCAAGGCACTTGCGGGTGAACTCGTCGTTCAGTGTCATCAGGCGGACACGCCATCCATCATGGGTCTGGGTTTCTACAAAGTCGAAGCTCCAGACATGATTGGGATATTCGGGGCGAAGCCGGATGCATGATCCGTCGTTGAGCCACAGCCTTGCCCGTTTCGGCTGTTTCTTCGGGACTTTCAGCCCCTCCCGGCGCCAGATGCGCTGAACCCTGTCCTTGCCCACGTCGATGCCGTTTTCATTCAGCATCGCCGTCACTCGCCTATAGCCATAACGACCATATCCCGAGGCAAGGTAGACTATATCCCGGGTCAGTTCATCTTCGTCAGGCTTCAAGGTTGGAACATATCGATGTGATCTCCCGATGCGCGTGAAGGACAAGCGCGTCAAGCGAGAGCAGCTCGCCGCGCGCGCACTTGCCGACATGACGGCGTGGCGCGATGGCATCCTCACCGCGGTGCCCGTCGCATCGCGCGCGTGAA
>JBDSXE010000439.1:0-5514 GCA_039926325.1 Paracoccaceae bacterium
ATTCTTGCCCGGTCAAACCCGACCGTTCTGGAAGATGCGGTTGGTGTGGCCACGCTGTTTTTGCTGCTGTTCGTCGGGCTTACCTTGTCCGGCGCTGCTTGAGTTACTGCCTGCGTTCTGATCACGCGGGCCAGCGGTTTTGCCTTCCCCAAGTCAATTGTCCCGCCGCCGCCCGTTTCGGATACGCCACTTGCCGCCGCCTTCCCTTTGGAAGTGCGGCGGTTTTTTTCATGGAGCGGTTTGCGCTTGCGCTTCGGCCATCGCGACCGCTTCGCAAGCAGCCTCCAACGCCAGCAGGATTGAGGCATGGCGATTTTTATACTCGCGGGCCGGGATTAGAACCTCGTAGCCTTGGAACGGGGCAACGGGAACAGGTCCCGCACTTTTCAGCATCGCGGTCAAATCATCGCGGGCTTGTTCAAGTTCGGGACGACTGCGGCCAATCACTACATCGCCCAAGATCGAGGCGGAGGCCTGGCCCAAGGCGCAGGCTTTCACATCTTGGGCAAAGTGGGAAATGCGGCCATTTTCCATCACGACATCCACGGTAACGGTCGATCCGCACAGCGGCGAACGCTTGCGGGATGTACCGTCCGGCGCAGTCAGGCGGCCAAGATGCGGGATTTCGGTCGCAAGCGCCAGAATCTGAACAGAATACAGTTTGATAAGATCGCTGTCGCTCATGTGAGAAAATCGCTGTCGCTCATGGCATGGTTTTCCTGGTGACTTTCACATAGATAAGGCTGCCCGTGCCGCGCGCCAAGGAGAAGAACATGGCTTTTGATCCCGCAACTCTGAAATACGATGACAAAGGACTGATCCCGTGCATCGCGCAGGATCATCAAAGTGGTAAGGTTCTTATGTTCGCGTGGATGAATTCCAAAGCTGTAGAGCAAACGCTGACCAGTGGGCAGGTGACGTACTGGTCGCGCTCGCGGCAGGCTTTCTGGATCAAGGGCGAAACTTCGGGCCATACACAACGGCTGATTGAGATGCGGCTGGACTGTGACCGTGACTGCTTGTTGTTGCTCGTTAATCAAGAGGGGCCTGCTTGCCACACCAACCGCCTTTCGTGTTTTTATACCGCAGTCCGCGACGGTGCGGAGGTTGAGATTTTGCAGCCGATGGTTTGACGCGGTATTCCGCGCGCAATTTTGCAGCAACCGCAAAATTGCGCAATGAAATGTGCGGCCTGGCTGGGGCGGGACTGTGCATGGCCCGTTGCCCCCCCTTGGCATCTGTGGCAAGACAACTTTGCAAAGCATCAGACCCGAGAGAAGCTGAATGAGCGAATTCTCCACCCGCCGCGTTATGATGGTCGACACCCAGGTCCGTCCGTCGGACGTCACCAAGTTCCCGATCATCGCCGCAATGCTGGTCGTACCCCGCGAAATCTATTTGCCAGCGGCCATGCGCGAAGTGGCCTATGTCGGCCTGAACATTGACATTGCCGACCGCCGCGTTGTGCTGGAAGCGCGCAGCTTGGCCAAGATGCTGGATATACTCGACATTCAGCCGGGCGAGCGCGTGCTGGACCTGGGCTGTGGTTTTGGCTATTCGTCGGCGGTCATCGCTGAAATCGGCGGTGAAGTGGTAGGTGTCGAAGAGGACACTGCAATGGCAGCGGATGCCCGTGCGACGCTTTCCGGCAAGGCGACTGTCATCATCGGTCCCATCGTTGCGGGTGCGATAACGCAGGGGCCCTATGACGTGATGATCCTGCAAGGTGCTGTAGAAACGGTGCCGGACGCTCTGCTCACCCAGTTGAAAGAGGGCGGGCGGATTGCGGCGATTTTCATGAGCGGCGCACTTGGTACGGCGAAGGTCGGTTACAAGCTGGATGGCGAGGTCAGCTGGCGTCCAATCTTCAACGCGACGGCGCCAATTTTGCCGGGATTTGAAGCGAAACGCGGGTTTGTTCTTTAAACCGGTCGGCCAAGGCCGGAGTCGGATACAATATAAGGCAGAGGTGGATGATGCGGAAATTTTGGGCAGTGCTGGCAATCGGCATATTCAACTTTGCGCCGGTGGCTGTGCAGGCGGAAACGCTGACTGACGCTTTGATCTCTGCTTACCGTGCTTCGCACCTGTTGGAACAGAATCAAGCGGTTCTGCGGGCGGCAGATGAAGATGTGGCGGATGCGGTCGGTCAGTTGCTGCCGGTGCTGCAATTCACGGCAAATGCTGGTGTGACGAGGACGGATTCGCCCGGTGTGGCCGCTGATTTGATCTCAAAGCCGATCACTTTGCAGCTGTCAGCCTCCATACCGATCTTTGACTTTGGCCGCGGTGCTTTGAACGTCGACATAAAGAACGAACTGGTGTTGGCGTCGCAACAATCCCTAGTCAATGTCGAGCAGCAGGTACTGCTTGATGCGGTTTCAGCCTATGTAAACATGGGGTTGCAGACCGAGCTTGTTGCGGCGCAGGAATCGAACGTGCGTTTGATCACGCAAGATTTGCGGGCGGCACAGGATAGATTTGACGTGGGCGAAGTCACGCGGACCGATGTGGCGCTGGCACAGGCACAGCTGGCTGCGGCCAATGCTTCACTGGCTTCGGCGCAAGGCGACTACAATATCGCACGCGAGCGGTACAATGCGGCCATTGGCCATTATCCGACCAAATTGGCGCCTCTGCCGAAATCGCCGGTGACGGCGCGCAGCCTTGAGGAAGCCCGTGCATTGGCGCTGCGAACGCATCCGGTAATTCAGCAATCACAACATCAGGCGAAAGCCGCCGATATCGGTGTGGCACTTGCCAAGGCACAGATGTCGCCGAATGTCACCGGGTCGGTAGCACTGCAGCAGGGGATCAACTCTGACAATCTTGGCCTTGGAACTGTGACGAAATCGGTCGGATTGCAAATGACCCAGACGCTGTATGCGGGGGGCAGGCTGTCGTCCGGATTCCGGCAAGCGATTGCACAGTCGCAATCCGCCCATGCCGGGCTGTTGCAAACCGGCGTCAAAGTCAGCGAGGCTGTGGGCGGGGCGTGGTCAAACATTCTCGTTGCCAACGCATCCATCATTGCCGGAAGTGAACAGATTCGCGCAGCCCAGGCTGCTTATGACGGCGTCAAGGAAGAGGCAGCTTTGGGATCGCGCACCACGCTGGATGTGCTGGATGCCGAACAAAATCTGCTTTCCGCCAAGTCAGCGCGTTTGACGGCCACCGCCAACTTTTACATCGGCCAGTATCAGCTACTGTCCACGATGGGGTTGCTGACCGCCAGGCATTTGCATCTGGGCGTTCCGATTTTTGATCCGCAAGCGTATTACAACGCGGTCAAGACTGCCCCGGCAACTAGCGCCCAAGGGGCAAAACTGGACCGGATCCTCAAATCGCTTGGCAAATAACTGCGCCAGATTTTGCCACGCTTGCGCGGCATCGACAGTTGTCTGCGTCAAATTGTTGTGCCGTAGGGGCGAGTGTTCTACACTCCCTTTGATTAGAATGCGATTAGGGGCCGGTGCCGCAGATGTCCGATGCAATGAGCTCTGTCGAGATTGAGGACGTGCTGTCGTCTATTCGCCGCCTTGTGTCCGAGGATTTTCGCCCTCTTTCGCGGCAAGTTGCGCCTCCCATTGGCGAGCAGAAGCTTATTCTGACTCCGGCGCTGCGGGTGGTCTCTGGTGAGCGTGATGCGCCCGCAAATCCTGTTGTGACACCGGAAGCGCCAAAGCCGCCACCAGTCATCTTGTCGAAACCTCTGCCGCGCCTGCATCTCGGTGCAGAGCCTGTGATTGAAGAAGTGGTTGCTACGCTGCAACAAGCAGTCGAGGCGCAAGAGATCGAATGGGAGTCAGAGACCGGTGATCCAGCACCCGAAGCGGTGGCGTTTGAATGGACCAGCGGAGCGTGGTCTGATAGGCGCACCGAGTTGGTCGAAGCTGAGATTATTGCCGACGATCCAGCACCAGCAACGCCGTCTTGGGCACAAGAAGACCCGGGCGATCCGGTGATGGATGAGGCGTATTGGTCCGATGCGGGAGCAAAGGCTGCCGTCGAACCAGACAGTTCTTGGGCTGAGTTGGCCGAAGCGGAAGTTGTGGCGGGACTGAGCGAACCCCTCATCGACCAAAGTGCGACGCCACCCGACCAAGAGATGAGCTTTGACGAAGGGGTGCTGCGCGATCTGGTGCGCGACCTCATCCGGGAGGAATTGCAAGGTGGGTTGGGCGAACGCATTACCCGCAATGTCCGCAAGCTTGTCCGGGCAGAAATTGCCCGCGCGCTGGCGACCCGCGAATTCGACTGAAATTTGAAGGACTTGAAATGAAAACGCGCCCGGAAAGGGCGCGCTTGGCATTCGCGAAATAGCAGGATCAGGCGGCTTCGGCTTGATCCAATTCTAGGGCGTGGCGGCGTTCGCTTTCTTCGCGCGACAGCGCAACCGAGGTCCGAACACCTTTGGAAACGAATTCCATCAGGCCCTTGACCACACGTTCGTTGGGGTCAATCCCGGCGCAGGACAAAACCTCACGGCCATCGCGCGACCGGGCCCAACGGGCGATCTGATCCGGGCCATTGCCGTATTTCTTGTCATCTGCAATTGCGTCGTCAAGCGCCGCGAGAACCACGGCGGCAAACAATTTGCGGGCGCGCTGACCCTGTTCGAAGTTAAACGCTGTGCTGTCTATGAAATCGGCCATCGTACGTCCTACTTCTTGCTCTTGTCTTCTGTGCCGTCATGCGCTTGTAACGATTTGATAACGATTCGTCATGTTATCTTTTGTATGACTGCCATGCGCTGGCTGCATATCGTACAAGTCCATCCTCTGCATGTAGTTGGGTTGTCAGAGGGTCAGCGACCAGATATAGCGTCGCCTCAAATATCTTCAAGGTTTAAACAAGGTTCCGCCACAATGCCAAAAATCAACGGGAATGAAATCAAACCGGGCTACATTCTGGAACATGATGGCGGTCTGTGGGGGGCGGTCAAGGTTAACCATGTGAAACCCGGCAAGGGCGGTGCTTTCGCGCAGGTTGAGTTGAAGAATTTGCGCGATGGGCGCAAGTTGAACGAACGTTTCCGCTCGGAAGATAAGGTTGAACAGGTTGAACTGGAATATCGCGAGCAGCAGTTCTTGTATGAAACCGATGGCCGACTGGTGTTCATGGATTCCGAAACCTATGAACAGACCGAGATTGATGCCGAATTGCTGGGGGAACGCCGACCGTTCTTGCAAGATGGTATGATGGCGCGGTTGCAGTATTTCGGTGAAGAGGCGCTTAACGTCACGCTGCCGCAGAAAGTTCGCTGCAAGGTGGTGGATACAGAGCCGGTGCAAAAGGGCCAGACCGCCGCAAACAGCTTTAAGCCTGCGATTCTGGACAATGGCATCCGTATCATGATCCCGCCGTTCATCGGGCCGGATGAGGATATCATCGTTCATACCGAACTGATGGAATATTCCGAGCGGGCCTGATTTGTCCGCTGGATCGGATGGTTAGGGAAGCAGGCTAAGGGTTGCTTCCCCGGCTGTCATATCCCCTGTGGCACGGTCAAAG
>JBDSXE010000440.1:0-5272 GCA_039926325.1 Paracoccaceae bacterium
CGGGGTTTTTGTTTGTCATTCCCCTAGATAATCACGCAGCGCGGCTGGTGGATTGGCGAAAAGTTCCGCAGTTTCAGCAGGCGGCACCGCCAACCCATCCGCGACCAGTACGGTCTTGTCGGCAAAACGTTGCGCGTCGCTTGGGTCGTGGGTGACCAGTAAAACCAGCGTATTGGTCTCGGCCGCCAGATCGCGCACCAGCGTAAGCAGATCGGACTTGAGCGCGGGGCCAAGCGCGGCGAAGGGTTCATCCAGCAGCAGGATCGGCCTCGCCTGCAGCAAAACACGCCCTAAGGCGGCACGACCCTGCTGACCACCGGACAAGTCGGCAGGGCGGCGATCGCCCAGACCAGTCAGGCCAAGTCGGTTCAGGACATCCGCGATCTGGTCGGTCTGACCCCGGCTCAAGCGCAGATTGGGCGCGAGGGCCAAGCCAAGATTCTGGGCGATTGTCAGATGTGGGAACAGGTTTTGATCCTGAAACAGAATGCTGATGGGGCGCTGTGCCGGAGGGAGTGGCGAGATGTCTTGGGTATGCCAGAGGACGCGGCCTTTGGCGGGTGTCAGGAACCCGGCGATGGCCATGAGCAAGGTGGATTTGCCCGCACCAGAAGGGCCGGTGACCGCGATAAACTCACCGGGGTTGGCGGACCAATCAGCGGTCAGGTGGAAATCGGGGTAGGAAAGTTCTAGGTTTTCAATGCGCAACAGGGCGGCCCCCTTGGTCAAAGGCCCAGAATAGCGCAAAACTGATCGCCACCAGCAGCAGTGAGGCAGCGGCGGCGTCTTCCATCCGGTAGGCGCCAGCTAGGCGTTGCACCATCAGTGGCAAGGTCGCGTTGTGGTCGCCTGCGAAAAGGGCAATGACGCCAAGATCGCCCATCGAAAGTGCCGCCGCGATGCCCGCGCCAAAACCCAACGGGCGGGCGAGGCGGGGCAGAGTGATAAGGCGCAGGCGGGAAAATCCTTTTACATTCAACGTCGTGCAAAGGCGGTCGTAGTTCAGGTAAAGGGCGCGCGCCTCTGGCAACATCGCGCGGTACAGGAATGGCAATGCAAGCGCGGCGTTGACCAGCACTGTCACGGGAAGGGCAAGCGATTCGGGGGTAGTGAAGGGGCGGACCACAAGGAACAGGCCAGTGCCAAGGACGAGACCGGACGCGGCCATCGGCAGCATTGCCGCGACCTCAATCCAGCGGGCGGCCTTGGCGTTTTGGGCGACAGCGAGGGTTAGCGTCAGTGCTCCGGCGGTGGCCAGAGTGGCGCCGGTCAGGGCTATCAAGAGGGAGCGTAGGGCGGATTGCCAGATTAGGACCGATAGGTGGGGCAGGGCGGGGAAGCCGTCCTTCAGGACCATGATTAACGGAAGGCTAAGGAACAGTGCGGTGATGGCGATGAATACTGCATCGATGGCTAAGGTTATTCCACCTGGTGAGCGCATGATCTGGGGGCGGTCGTGGCCAGTGCCTAGGTTTGAGGGCAGGGTGAGCCTGCCTGCCAGGGTGACGGCGATGGCGCAGGTCAGGAATTGCAATGCGGCCAAAAGGGCGGCACGCCCGAGGTCGAAGTCAAAGCGCAGTGCCTGATAGATCGCGAGTTCGAGTGTTGTGGCTTTCGGACCGCCGCCGAACGTGAGCGACACGACGAAGCTGGTAAGGCACAACAGGAAAATAACCGTTAACGCGCCGGGCAATACTTCACGCAGCATAGGGTATTCAAGATGGCGGCGGATGCCAGCGGGGCCGAGGTTAAGCGTTTCGGCAAGGCGAAATCGCTCTGCGGGGATGGCAAGCCAGCCGTTCAGAATGATTCTGGTGGCAAGTGGCAAGTCGAAAAACACGTTGGTCAGCACGACGCCTTGCAGCCCAAAGATCGAAAAGGTTGGTAGGCCAAGGGCCGCAAGCAACTGATTTACAACGCCATTCCGCCCGTATACCGACAGTATCCCGATCACCGCGACGACGACCGGCAACAGGAAAGGTGCGCCCATCAGCGCCACCATTGCGCCGCGTCCGGGGAATTGGCGGCGGGCCAACGCGCGGGCCACGGGAACGGCCAACAGCGTCGCGAACAAGGCTGAGAGGGCCGCTTGTTTGAGAGTGAAGGACAGCGCCGCCCACTCTGCCGGGCGCAGGGTAAAATTGTCAGCGCGCAAGGCCAACGCCAGTGCTGTTCCCAGCACCAGCGCGGCCAAGGCGCCCGACAGCGCCCAAGCGCCGGGGGTCAGTGGGCGAGGGCTGTTTGCCATTCTTCCACTGCGGGTTGGCGGGCAGCTTCAGCCTCGGCTGGCGAAAAGAGCAGCGATTTCGCGGGTTTGATCAGGGTCTCAAAGCCTTTGGGCAGGCCATCCTTGGGGGTTTTGGCGGGGTACATCCAGTTTGTCGTGGGGATGGTCGATTGCGCCTCGTCCGAACCGAGGTAGGTCAGGAAAGCTTTGGCGAGGTCGGGATGCTTGCTGGATGCAAGCATTCCCGCGACTTCTACCTGCATGTAGTGCCCCTCTTCAAATGAGGCGGCAGCCTTGGTGTCGTCGTGTTCGGAAATCAGGTGGTAGGCAGGCGAGGTGGTGTAGCTGAGGACCATATCGGCCTCACCCTTCAGGAACAGACCGTAGGCTTGATCCCAGCTGGGAGTGACGGTGACGATGCGGTCGGCCAGACCTTCCCAAATACGTGCAGAATCAGCACCATAGGCGGCCTTGACCCACATCAGCAGGCCGAGGCCGGGGGTCGAAGAACGGGGGTCTTCGATGACGATTTTCAGGTTGGAGGCAGCCAGTTCCTTGAACGATTTCGGGGGGTTGGCAAGCTTGGTCTTGTCGTAGACGAACGCGAACCAGCCCCAGTCGAAGGGGATGAAATTCGGATCGTTGAATGGCATCGGCAGATCGTTCGCCAAAGTCAGACCGTGGGGGGCGAAGAGGTTGGTTTTGCTGGCATTTTCGGTAAGGGATGTATCCAGACCGACCACGACATCGACGTCGGAACTGGCACCCTCCAGCTTGATGCGGGCCAGAACGGCGGCACCGTCGCCAGAGGTGACATATTGCAGGTCACAGCTGCAGGTCGCCTCGAATCCCTTTTCGATGGCGGGACCTGGGCCCCACTCGGCGGCGAAACTGTCGTAGGTCAGGACTTTCAGCACGGGCACTTCTGCACAAGCCATTGATGCCATGAGAGAAAACGCCAGTGCAAGATGGGTTGGTTTCATAGTCAGCTCCATTTTGCGACGAGCGGGAATGGAGTTGGGGGAACCCAGCACCTTCCCTCCGCCGGTATGATCCGGGTCAGGTTCGACGGGTCCGCATCGCTGCATCTCAGCCTGTAGAAGGCACCCCGAGGTGGGGCGGAAGATAGGGCTTTGGCGGGCAAGGGCAAGGAGGGAATTCACGGGCCGAAAATGCGAGGCGTAAGGTGTTGGGAACGCAGCATTAATCGGGGTGATTAACGAAAGATGAGCGATCTACATCGCGTCTACATCACGTCTTGTTTGGGTGGAGACGAAAATTTGGGGGTGCGCGAAAAACCGTCCCGTTAACTATTACGGGCGAATCACCAGAAACGGTCTGACTGCGACCTGCAAATGATCTGTTGACTTGCCGACGGTCCCGTAGTGTCAACCGTCAGCAGAGTCAAAACGTGTGCCCCAAATGTCCTTCAACACCTTCGGCCAAATGTTCCGTGTCACCACCTGGGGCGAGAGCCACGGGCCTGCGATTGGCTGCGTCGTCGATGGCTGCCCACCGGGCTTGCCCTTGAGCAAGGCGGATTTGCAACCGTGGCTGGACAGACGGCGGCCTGGCACGTCGAAATTCACCACGCAGCGGCAAGAGGCGGATCAGGTTCGCATTCTGTCCGGCGTGTTTGATGGGATGACGACCGGCACGCCGATCCAGTTGATGATCGAGAACACCGACCAGCGGTCAAAAGACTATGGCGAGATCGCGCAGAGTTTTCGGCCTGGTCATGCCGACATTACCTATCAGCAGAAGTATGGACTGCGGGACTATCGCGGTGGCGGGCGATCCTCGGCGCGGGAGACAGCCTCACGGGTTGCGGCGGGTGGCATCGCGCGAATCGTGTTGGCGGCGCTGGCGCCTACGGTACGAATCGGCGGGTATATGGTGCAGATGGGCGGCAAGCTGATCGACCGGGCGCGGTTTGATGCAGGCGTCATCGAGGGCAATCCGTTCTGGTGCCCCGACGCAGTGATGGCGGCTGAGTGGGCAGAGTATCTGGACGGGCTGCGAAAGTCTGGCAACTCTGTCGGCGCGGTGATCGAGGTTGTCGCGGAAGGCGTGCCTGCCGGGCTGGGTGCGCCGCTGTATGGCAAGCTGGATTCGGATTTGGCGGCGGCGATGATGTCGATCAACGCGGTCAAAGGGGTCGAGATTGGCGATGGCATGGCGGTTGCGGCGCTGACCGGGGTGGATAATGCGGACGAGATCCGGATGGGGAACGACGGGCCGATATTCCTGACCAACCATGCGGGGGGGATTTTGGGCGGGATTTCCAGCGGTCAGCCGGTGGTGTGCCGGTTTGCGGTCAAGCCGACCTCGTCGATTCTGACGCCACGGCGGACGATCAATTCCAAGGGCGAGGAAGTGGAGTTGGTGACCAAGGGGCGGCACGACCCCTGCGTCGGCATCAGGGCCGTGCCGGTAGGCGAGGCGATGATGGCGCTGGTGCTGGCGGACCATGTGCTGCGCGATCGCGGGCAGACGGGTGGCGTGCGGGGACGGATTGGCTAAGCGTTGGCGCGAAGTTGGGCAAGGAATTCGCGCAACAGGGCAACGCGACGGGGGCGAAAGCTTTCGGTTGTAAGCGTGATGTCCGACATGCTGGCAAGGTGAAAGCGGCGAAAGCCCTGCCGTAGACAGCACCACGCCAGCAACATCAGCGTGCGGTCAAGGAACACGACCGACAGGGGCCAGACACGGCGCTGGGTTTTTACACCCTCTCGGTCGGAATAGGTCATGTCGAGCGCGCGTTCATCCCAACAGGCTTCACGGATCATTGCCAGCGATGCCGGTGCGCGAGGGCGTTTTTCAAAACGATAGGTCAACTGCACCGCGTGGATCGCCTGCCGCTGCACCCGCTCTGGCAAGGTAGCGGTGATTTTGGCCAAGGCGGCGTCGGCCGCGCGGGCAAGCGCCGGATCGCCGGCAAGGCGGACTTCGGCCAAGCCAAGCACCAGCGCCTCTACCTCCAGACGGGTGAACATCTGCGGCGGCAGGGCGGGGTCTTCGGTCAGGGTATAGCCCACCCCCGCC
>JBDSXE010000441.1:0-4092 GCA_039926325.1 Paracoccaceae bacterium
GATGTCGCCAGCACGTTCTGCCCGCAGACCCTGCGCCAACATCACCGCCTCGCGGTTGATGCCGTCGATGTCGTCCGCCGACCAGCCCATCTTGGCCCCCCAGCCGTGACTGGCCCGCCACGTCACAGTGTCCAGCACAAACCCAAGGTCAAGTGCCGCCGCCTCATCCAGAAAGCCGTTGAAATACCGGGCCAGCGCCTGCCGTCCCTCCATCGTCCGCAGCAAAGGAAAGCTGGCGAAATGCGGCAGATCGATTCCGTCGTGGAAGATCAATGAGGTTTCAAGCCCGGCATCGGTCAAAAACAGGCGGTCGCCAAAGCGGGTCAGCAAGGTCGAAGTGTGGTCAAGTGCCATGGAATGCGTCCTCCGGTAGCGCCCGGTTTCGGGTGCGGGTTTGATCAGAACGGCGATGCAATGGGGAACGGCGAATGACACAACCATAACCCAGAATCCGCCGCATGTCATCTTGGGTTGTCTAGTTTGCGACGAATGGACGCGTTTCCGCGCAGTACCCTTGCGTTTGCCCGCAAGGCTTGGCACCAGAGCGCATGGTCCAGACACCCGACATCCTGTGCATCGGCTCTGTCCTGTGGGACATCATCGGCCGCTCGCCAACCTCAATGCGGATGGGGTCGGATGTGCCGGGCCGCATATCGCGCCTGCCGGGCGGCGTTGCCATGAACATCGCCATGACCCTGGCACGATTCGGCCTGACCCCTGCCCTGCTGACCGCGATTGGGCGTGATCCCGAGGGCGACGATCTGGTCGCTGCCTGCGCGCGGATGGGGTTGATCACCGCGCACGCATACCGCTCTGACGATCTGCCAACCGACCGCTATATGGCGATCGAGGGCGCTGGCGGACTGGTTGCTGCCGTGGCCGACGCCCATTCGCTGGAGGCGGCCGGTGACAAGATCCTGCGCCCGCTGGCCGATGGGTCGCTGGGGTCGGTTGACGCGCTGTGGGCCGGGATGATCGCGCTTGACGGCAACCTGACCGAAGCCCTGCTATCGGCCATCGCGACCTCGCCGCTGTTCGTCAATGCCGACCTGCGGCTTGCGCCCGCCTCTCCCGGCAAGGCCGAACGTCTTAGCCCTTTCCTGGGCCACGCCAGCGCCACGCTGTACGTCAATCTGGAAGAGGCGCGTCTGTTGTCCCATACCGATGCCGCAACCGCCGCGCAGGCTGCCGAGGCGCTGCTGGCGCGGGGTGCGGCGCGGGTTCTGGTCACGGACGGCGGGCGCACCTGCGCCGACGGCAAGCGCGGTCACGGCGTCATCACCGCGACACCGCCGCAGGTCATGGTTGCCCGCGTCACCGGCGCTGGTGACACCTTCATGGCGGCGCATATCGTGGCCGAACGCCGGGGCAGCGACCGCGCCGCAGCGTTGAATTATGCCCTGCACGCCGCCGCTGATTATGTTTCTGGAGAGGTTGGATCATGAGTATCGCGCTGAAGTATTCCCCCGAGGTCGCGGCGGCTTGCGCCGAAGGCCGCGCCATCGTGGCGCTGGAATCGACGATCATCACCCACGGTATGCCGTGGCCGCAGAATGTCGAAACCGCTCGTCTGGTAGAGGCAGAGATACGCCGCGCCGGTGCCGTTCCCGCCACGATTGCCGTGATGGCCGGCTACATCCACATCGGGCTGACCGACGCGGAATTGGACGTTTTGGGTCAGGCCCAAGGTGTGATGAAGCTGTCGCGTGCCGATCTGGCGGTTTGTCTGGCGCAGGGCAAGACCGGGGCCACGACCGTCGCCGCCACGATGATCTGCGCGCACCTGGCCGGCATTTCGGTCTTTGCGACGGGCGGAATTGGTGGCGTCCATCGTGGTGCAGAAAACTCTTTCGACGTGTCGGCTGACTTGCTGGAACTTGCCCGGACCCCGGTAACGGTGGTGGCGGCAGGTGCCAAGGCGATCCTGGATTTGCCCAAAACGCTGGAGGTGCTGGAAACCCAAGGCGTGCCGGTGATCGCCTTCGGGCAGGACGATTTTCCCGCGTTCTGGTCACGCTCGTCGAGTATGAGGTCGCCGCTGCGTCTGGATAACGCAGCCGAAATTGCGGCGGCGCATATCATACGGGGCCGGCTTGGCTTGCCCGGTGGCCAACTGATTGCCAACCCGATCCCGGTCGCGGCAGAGATTGCTCGTGCCGACATTACCCCTGTGATCGAGGTGGCATTGGCGGATGCGTCAAAGCAAGGTATTGCGGCCAAGGCGGTGACGCCGTTCTTGTTGCAGCGTATATTCGAACTGACCGAGGGGCGTTCCTTGACGGCCAACATCGCGTTGGTTCTGAACAACGCGCGGCTTGCGGCGGCCATCGCGCAGGAACTGATCAAGCAAAACACCCTCTGATCACGCCCGAATAACTGGCATTCGCGGGGCGGCAACGGACGGCCAATCCAACTGCCCCGCTTGCCCCATTGTGCGATGCTCGCCCGCCCCCTACATTTCCCGCGACACCCCACGAGGAGCGGCCATGACCGACCCCATTATCCTTCGCCGCCGCAGTCTGACCAGCAGCTTGCGCTCCAGCTTTTTGACCGGGCTGGCGGTGGTGCTGCCGATCGGCCTGACGATCTACCTGATCTGGGCGGTAATCGGCTGGCTCGACGGCTGGATTCTGCCATTGATCCCACAGGCTTATCACCCAGAAGAACTGATGGTTCACTTCTTCGGCCCGCACGGTGCATATCAAATCCGAGGCGTCGGCGTGGTGGTGTTTCTGGTATTTACCACGGTGGTCGGCTGGGTCGCCAAGGGTCTGATCGGTCGCAGCATCCTGTCCCGGCTGGACCGTCTGGTGAACCGGATGCCAGTCGTCCGGTCGCTGTATGGCGCACTGAAGCAGGTTGCGGAGACGGTGTTCAACAAGACCGAATCGTCGTTCGACAAGACCTGCCTTGTGGAATTTCCGCGTCCAGGTGTCTGGGTGCTGGGGCTGATCTCTGCGCGACCAAAGGGCGAGATTGCCGAAAAGCTGGGGCTGGACATGATCGCCGTATTCATCGGCCTGACGCCGTTTACCTCTGGCTTCGTCGCGTTCGTGCCAAGGCAGGACGTGATCGAACTGGACTTGTCGCCAGAGGACGCTGCAAAACTGGTGGCGTCCGGCGGGCTGGTGTACCCGGTGCCGAAAGAGATTGATCAATCGGTGCCGCGCGCGCTTTGAGACGGCAATCGAGGTTAACGCTTCGTTACCAGAAATCGCAAACTATAATGAAAGCAAAGAGTTATCGACTTGTCCACATCTGGACAAGTCAAACAGCCTGCCCCGCCACCCATCCCGAAGACCATGCCCACTGAAAATTATACCCGCCAAGCCAGCCCGTCACGTCGACCACCTCACCGATGAAATACAACCCAGGAACGGCCTTGGCTTCCATCGTCCGCCCGTCCAAAGCGTCCGTATCGACCCCGCCCAAAGTCACCTCTGCGGTTCGATATCCCTCCGACCCGACGGGTAGCAATTCCCAATCCTGCACCTGCCGCGCAACACCCTCGAAAGCTGCCCCCGACATCTCTGCCAGCGGCCCCAACTCGCCGCCGATATGCCGCGCCAACCGCTCCGGCAAAACCTCTGCCAGCACAGTCCGCAAAGCTTGCCGCCCCTGCCCCGCCTTGACCCGCTTCAGAAACGCTGCGATGTCCACACCGGGGGTAAGGTTCAACCGAACCGCCTCGCCTTCTCGCCAATAGCTGGAAATCTGCAATATCGCTGGCCCGGACAGCCCGCGATGGGTGAACAGAACGGCCTCGTCAAACCCGACCCGCCCGCAACTGACCCGCCCCGGCAACGCCACACCAGCCAGCGGCGTCATCCACCCCAGCTCCTGTTCCGCAAAGGTCAGCGGAACCAGTGCAGGCCGCGTCTCGATAACTGACACCCCGAACTGCTCGGCCACCCGGTAGCCAAACCCCGTTGCCCCCATCTTCGGGATCGACTTGCCTCCAGTCGCCACCACGACCTTATCCGTCCGCACCCGACCCCGGGCAGTCTCCACCTCAAACCCATCCGCAACCCGCCGCACCTCACCCGGCGCGCACCCCAGCCACACCTCTACCCCTGCGCTCGCCATATCCCC
>JBDSXE010000442.1:0-3616 GCA_039926325.1 Paracoccaceae bacterium
GGCGTTCAAGGGCCTCCAACGCGTAGACCGAGCAGGTCGGCTGGTAGCGGCAGCCGTTGCCGAAAGACCGCCGGAACCCGCGCCGATGACGCAGATATCCGTAACGATCCGCGCCATCAGGTTTTGCCGCGATTGAACAGCTTCAACACCAGCGGCAACGCGGCCAATACGCCAAGCCCGATCAGAGGCAAGCCGAACTTGGGCGTGAACAGGATATCCAGATGCGGCACCTCACCCCTTGCAAAAATCTCGCCCAGACCAGCACCCAGCGAGGTGTAGATCAAGTCCGCCGGAATGATCCCCAAAAACGTCGTGATGGCAAAGGTTGACAGCCTGATGCCGACAAACGCCGGCACCAGATTGGCGATGAAAAACGGCACTACGGGGATCAGGCGCATCGTCAGCAGCACTGACCATTCATTCTGTTTCAGTGCCGTTTGCAGCCGGGCAAACGACCCACCACGTGCTTCGATCCGCGCTGCCATGTCGTGACCGAACCCGGTACGGGCCGCCATGAACACGATTATCGCCCCGATGGTCGCCGCCACCACGTTATAGACAACGCCCGGAAAGAACCCGAACAAAAAGCCGCCCGACAGCGTCAGGATGATCGCACCCGGCACCGAAATCACCACAACCAGCGCATAGATCGCGATGAACGCCAGACTGGTCAGCGCGTAATGCGCGTCACGCAACGCCAGCAGCACTTTGCTCTGGCGTTCCAGGTTGTCGAAACTCAGCAAATGCCGGAAATACACCAGCGCCACCACAGCCGCCGCAAGTATCAGCAGGATCGGCAACTTGTTCAACAAGCTGCTCGACTTTGGCTTTGGAACAGGCTCGGGGCTGGGATCGGTCATTGTCATTCCATTTGGTGCCGCACCTTGGCCCGGAACGGTCGCAAAATGCCAGAGGGTTCACACGGCATTGATCACAGGCCGCCACCAACTGGCAAATAGCAAATAGGCTGACTTTGCACGCGAACCAGACCCGCAGCTGGGGTTTCCGATTGACGGTGGGAATTCTTGCAACATTACCGTGCAGTGCGCGTTGACTTGGCCTGCAACCCTGCTTAAAGGACGGACTTCAAGTTTACCCGCCTCGAATCCTTCAAGGTTCGGGCGAAGTCTGATGGAGACCGCGATGAAGCGCACCTTTCAACCGTCGAACCTGGTTCGCGCCCGCCGCCACGGCTTTCGCGCCCGTATGGCAACCAAAGGCGGTCGCCTTGTGCTGAACGCCCGCCGCGCCAAAGGCCGCAAAAAGCTTTCGGCCTAATCCTGTCCGGTCCATCAGGACCGGAAATTGGAGGCTAGTATGATACCGCCGCAGGCACCGGACATTGGCGTCACAGCCGAAACCTCTGGGAACCTTCCGGCGGTTTCGCATTTTGTGCAACTGGAAACCCTGCGCCACCGGCCTGATTTCCTGAAAGCCGCCTCCGCACGCCGTCAGGGCACCAACTCTTTCCTGCTGCAAGCCCGCGCTCGCGATGATGGCGAATCAATTTCGCGTATAGGCTTCACTGCCAGCAAGAAAATCGGCAACGCCGTCGCCCGCAACCGCGCCAAACGTCGGATGCGCGCCGCCGTGCATGAAATCCTGGCCCGCGAAGCCCGCCCCGGCTGGGATTATGTTCTGGTCGCCCGTCCCCAGGCCACCATCGCCCGCCCCTTCCCCGACCTGCTGGCCGACCTGCAATCTGCCATCCTGTCCGTGCATCGGACCGCAAAATGACCCCCGCCGCCCGCCTTGCCGCGCTGCCCGTCCACGCCTACCGCCTGCTCCTTAGCCCCTGGATCGGCAACGGCTGCCGCTACCAGCCGACCTGCTCGGTCTACGCGTTGGAGGCCCTTGAACGCCACGGCGCCTTCAAGGGCGGCTACCTGACCATCCACCGCCTATGCCGCTGTCACCCCTGGGGCGGCCACGGCTACGACCCAGTACCCGGCGCCGACCCGGCGTTCGACAAGGCAAGGTAGCCGGGCACATTGTTAACCAATCCTGAATAAGAAACATAAAATCGTTTAATTACAACTAGTTGACCAAATGTCCACATCTGGACACGTTCCCAATTTCGCACTTCTGGATCAACGCCCTGAAAGGGGCCCGTAAAATTCTCAGCATCATCACGATCCAAGTTAATCTCTGGGTCAGCATCTGTTCCTAAGCTGTTCTGCAACGCCAGGGGATGATGACGATGACCATTCGCAACTTGACCGGACTTCCTGCCGCCCTCCGCTGGCTGACGGCACAACTTCGGCGGCCCGAATTGATGGTCTTTGTCCCGGCCGCTACCCTCGCCGCGTTTTGGTTGGGCGGCGAACAAATGCTGATCATGACCGCTCTTGGCACGCCCATGTTGTTCGCCATCGCCGGGGCGTTTCGCTTTAGCGGCGTGGCGGATGTGCCGACTGGCTTGAACAGCTTGGCCTTCAGGCCGCAGATCGTCAGCCTGATGGACCGCATTCTGCGCGATGGCCCGATCAACGGCATGACCACCGCCTGCGCCGTGGTGCAGTTCGACGACGCGGCACTGATTCTAGACCGCTACGGCCGCGCCGCACAGGCAGAGATTCTGGCGCGCTGTGCCGAACGCATCTGCGCCGCCTTGCGGTCCGGTGACACCGTCGCCCGGCTGGAGGGTGGCGGCTTTGCGGTGGCGCTGGGGCCAGTGCGGCGGCTTGATCTGGAAAATTCGGTGCAAATATGCGCTGGTCTGCAAGCCGCCCTGTCGCCGCCAATCAGCGTGAATGGCGCGCGCATCTACGTTACTGCCTCTATTGGCTTTTGCATGGGTGAAAGGGCACCCGCCAGAACCGGTGCTGCACTTCTTGACGCAGCGCAGGTCGCCGCGGATGAGGCGCTGCGGAACGGCCCGTGCGGTCTGCGCGCCTACGCCCCAGACATGACCCGCACCCGCGCCGACCGCGATGCCTTGCGCGAAGATCTTGAAACCGCCCTGGATGAAGGGCAGATCCGCGCCTATTTCCAGCCACAGATTGCCACCGACACAGGTGCGATTTCCGGTTTCGAGGCGCTGGCACGCTGGCACCACCCCGAGCGCGGCTTGATCCCGCCCATGGATTTCCTGCCCGGGATAGAGGAGTGTGGGCTAAGCGGTCGGCTGAACGAAGTTATGGTCTACAATGCCTTGCTCGCCCTCAGCCGATGGGACAAAGCCGGGCTCAAAGTGCCGACGGTTGCAGTAAACTTTTCCAAATCCGAATTGCGCGGCCCCGAACTTGCAAGCAAGCTGCAGTGGGAACTCGACCGGTTTGATTTGACGCCTGATCGGCTGACGGTCGAAATTCTGGAAACTGTCGTCGCTGATACCGAGAATGACATCGTTGTATCCAACATCGCCGCAATTTCGAAAATGGGCTGCGGCGTGGATCTGGATGATTTCGGCACCGGTCATGCCTCGATCACCTCGATCCGTAGATTTCCGGTGCGGCGGATAAAGATTGACCGTTCTTTTGTCACCCGCGTCGACGAAGACCGCGAACAGCAAAAGGTCGTATCTGCGATCCTTTCAATGGCGGATCGGCTTGGAATGGCAACCCTGGCCGAAGGTGTAGAGACCCAAGGCGAACATGCGATGATGGCACAACTT
>JBDSXE010000443.1:0-3909 GCA_039926325.1 Paracoccaceae bacterium
GCGAAGGCAGTCTCGACTATCTCGTTCGACGTCACGGACGGATTGCGCAGAAACCGGGTGAAACGGATCTCTCCTGCCCGATCCCCGCCCAGACGACGCACCCGGACCCCTCGCGCCCCGTGCGAAACCAGCCGCGCCAGCAGATCGGCCCCCCTTTTTCGAGGCGTCGATCCCCGAACCCGCCCAAGCTCATCTCCATGAAACCCTCCATTTTCCGCAAGGGAATCAGAGGGAAACAAACAGCGCAAGGAAGATGTGTGAATGTGATAGCTCGCCGAGTGGCGCGGCCTTTCCGTGGTCCGGCGGAATATGGGGCAGGGGAACAGAGACGAGTTCGCATTGGTTTTACAGCACCCCTGGACGCTCTGTCCGTCGCCCAAAACGCTGCGCGATCGCCGGGTCAAACCGCTCGGCATAAATCTTCACAGGGCAACCAATTGTCTGGCATCGGAACCGCCGAGTCCAAACTGATTCGTAAACAAACTGTTGGGCGATTCCAGTATTGACTGAATTCTGTTTATCCGTGAGCGTAGATCCTGGGAAGAGCACCGTCCGGCGACCGCGACTCGCAACATTTTTAAGGTCACCGAAAATTGACCAGTTCCTGTTATCTGCCATACCTTCCCGTCGGGAACGCATCTTCATCGATTCCGGTGGGAGTGCACGAGGCAGCGACTAAGATTCGGGCGTATCTGGACCGCGCGATCGAGGAGGTTTTGCGGACCTTCAACAATGGATTTGCGCCAGAGACCTGTCAGACCGCGACGGTGGCCGAAGACGTGCTAAGAATCTTGCTCAGCCATGAGTTCAACTACCAGTCCAAGGGCAGGCTAGCTCACCTTGTGCCTGACCTACTAGCCGGCTTTAATCGGGTGATTGCTACGGGTGAAAAGCTGCCGATCTATTTCCTGTTCCATGGCGGCTATCGCGCGGCCGTTGGTGGCGCGCCTCTCACCCATGTCTTCACGCCTGACATCACCGAGCTTTTGCTGATCTACCAGATCGCCCGGCTGGAGCGGCGCATTCGGTCCGTCTATCCGCCCAGCGTGACATTCTCGATTGTCATCAACAACGGCGTTGCTGCCTTTACCAACGGCATCGCCTATGCCCACACTAATGGTTATGTCCACTGTCTTCGCCAACTAATCGCACGGCTCGGCGGGGAGAAAACGATCTGGGTGCTGAACCAATCCGAACTGGGACGGTTTGAGGACCATATGCTGGGCGTGGATATCCAGCCCAAGCCCGCGATCGATCCTGTCGATCATGGTGTAGTTGAGCGCTTCCTGGGTCGGCACTGTTCGGAGGCAGAGGCACGTGTGAAGGTTGCGACTTACGAGAAGGCCGAAGTAGTTTGGGGCACGGAAGTGCGGGCCATCGTTGCAGCGAAATCTGGTTTCTTCTGCCGGCAGGTTGCTCACCCCTCCTGCCTGTCGTTCCGCCCCTTTCCGGGCGGGGCGATCCGGGTGCAAAATGGTGCCTTGGCCTTCCGTCTAGGCGACAGGGGGCCAGCGCCGTGCTTAGTAACGCCGTTGACCTGGGATCGGATAAATCCGGTCATGGTGCCGATGCCTCTTGAGCTGTTCGACGGCATCTGTCCGGCGTCGAAGCCCGGTCGTGCCGCAGAGCCAGTGACGATATGAGCAAAGCCGGACGCGCGACGCCCGCAGTCCGACGCCACGTCGCCAGCGAAGGCTGGCAGTCGTCGGAATTTGAGACACCGGAGGATCGCCTTCTGGCGATGACTTTGGCCGAGTCCTTGGCCGAAGTGGCGGCGCGCTTTCCAGCCGCGGTAGCGGTGGTCGACCGTACGGGGCCAGTCAGTTTCGCGGAGTTGACCGATATCGTCGGCGGGCTGGCAGCGCAGATCGCCGAGGCGCCGGCCCCACCAGGGCCGGTCGCCCTGTTGCAATCAGTTGGCGTCGACGCCGTGGCGGCGTGGTTTGCTTGCGCTTTGGCGGGCCGCCCCTTCCTATTGCTTGAGGCCGAAAACCCTCCTGAGCGCAACTGCATGTTGATGGAAAGGGCCGGCGCCCGACTCCTGCTGTCTGACTTTGCGCTAGATCCAATTTACGCCGATCGGCACTTGCTCTCGCTACGGCCCGATGGGCGTCGGGCCCGAATTAAGCCCGATCAGGGCATTGCAGCCGTGGCGCCGTCGATGATCTTTCCGACGTCGGGGTCGACGGGCGATGCCAAGCTAATCACCTATGCGGCGCGGACGTTGCAGATCAAGGTGCAGGCCTCCATATCCCTAATGGGGGTGCAGGTCGGTGACTGCGTGCTCATCGCCGGCTCGCCTGGCAACTACGGGTTCTTACACCACGCTCTGGTCTTTATGTTGTCGGGCGGCGCCCTGTTTCTTGCCGACATACGCGAAGGCGGGCTCACGGCGATTTTCTCGGCGATCCTGGAGCATGGGGTGCGCCATGTTCGCTTCACACCTTCGCTTTTTCGGGCGGCGGCGGCGCATCCTTCCGGACAAGCGGCTTTTGCCGCGCTGAAAGGGGTGCGATTTTCTGGAGAGCCGCTGCTTGCGGCCGATCTCAACCTAGCCCACCGGGTGCTGGACCTGGGCTGCCGCATCCAGAACGTCTATGGCAGCACGGAGAGTTCCCTCTTCATCTGGACGGACAACCGCTCCGTGGCAGTGCCACCGGGTACGGTGCCGATAGGGAAGATTTATCCGTTGTCCGAGTTCCGGATCGAAGATGGCGACGGCCTGTCGGTGCCACAAGGTGACTTGGGAGAGTTGGTGATTTCGTCAGTCGGGCATGCTCTGGGAGACTGCCATCTTGGCCAGTTAGACGGCTCGCGCTTTCCGCCCGACCTGCGCGGCGGCGGGCTCCGGATTTATCGAACCGGCGACATCGTCAGGATGGAAGCGGATGGCCAACTGTCGGTCGCGGGGCGCCATGACAGGCTGGTAAAAATCAACGGCCAGCGCGTGTCGTTGGATGAGATCGAATCGCATTTACAGGCCATGCCGGGTGTGGCCCAGGCGGCTGTGATGGAGCGGCCTGGTGCGTCGGGCAACCGATTGGTGGCCTTTGTGGTTGCCACAGCCGGAGCTTCGTCGGGGGACGAACCGGGGGTCAGGCTTGCACGCCGGCTTCCACGCTACATGGTGCCCGCCCGCTTTGTCTGGCGGAACGTCATGCCCCTGCTGCCGGGTGGCAAGGTCGACCGCAAGGCTCTACTGGCGAGCCTTCCGCCCGACGATATCGCCCACGCGGAGGTGGCCAACGGCGATCCCATCGAGGATTTGGCGGCGATCTGGGGGCGCATACTTAAGCTGCCGCATTTCGCACCTGACACCGATTTCTTCAGTCTTGGCGGTGACAGTTTGCTGATGATGGAGCTGCAACTCGCGGTCGAGGCGCGCTTTTGTAAAGGTTTTCCGAGAGAAAACTTTATCACCAATCCAACTTTGCGTCGACTGGTCGGTTTGTTGGGCCTAGCGCCAAATGCTGCGCCCCGACTGCTTGAAAGAGGCAAAGTTGAGATCAGTTTCCGCTTGGTTCGAGGGGCCAATGGCACGGCGCAGGGGGTGGCAATCTGCATGCCGGGACTCGGCGGCAGTGCCGCGGCGGAGCGGATCGCCAACTCGCCTCTGCTCGCAGCTCATGATCTATGGGCCTGCGATGCACGACTCCGGCGCGGCACTATCGTCCAGCACGGACAATATCTGGAGGCGGCGGTGGCCGTAGCGACGGCAATCAGCAGCGGCGAAGGGCCGAAAGCTGATGTGTTGATCGGTTATTCGGTCGGGGGCTACATTTCCTGGCTGGTGGCGCGGCTTCTGGACAATGGTCCCTGCGCACCCGCGCACGTTATCACAATTGATACGCGACCTCTGCACTGGATGCGCCGCTATCGCGGGTCACGACTTGCCGATCTTCTGTTGAA
>JBDSXE010000444.1:0-3417 GCA_039926325.1 Paracoccaceae bacterium
GCCTCTGCGGGGACCAGGGCCACCGATCCACCTTCGACCTTGACTGCCGTCGCAATCGCCATCCCTCCGCCGTCCCAATCGATCTGGCCGCTGTCGCCGGGTTGACCGCCGCTGGTCGCGTAAAACACCGTGCGATCCACCACGATGCCGCCCTCTGGCGTGTGACCGGTCACCCGCGCCGCGCATTCGGTCAGATAGGCGTCGTCGCGGAACAACAGTTCGGTCATCCTGAATTGGCCTCGTCTTCTGGCCTCACCGCGACGGGTGGCTTTCGCGGTTTGGCTGGTGCAGGCGGCTTGTCCAGCAATGCCGCCACCGCCTCGATATTCAACTTTTCTTCTTGCAGCGCCTCGATCTCTGCCGCCGCATCATCGGACGCTTTCTTAAGATAATCGCGGTGCGCGTTTGAAAACACCAGTCCCTCTTCGGCAAACCGTTTGGCGATCTGATGGTTGATCTCACTGCGAACATCGACCGAGAAATTGACGTCGCGCAAAATCACCCTGATCTCGAAACTCATCACTTCTGGCCCGAACGCCATCAGCGCGATGATCGGTGGCGGTGACAGCAGCGTCAGCGGCTGTGCCTCGGCAATTTCGCGCAAGATCCGCTCTACCTTGCGACTGTCCATCGTAAACGGCACGTTGACCGCCACGATCAGCCGCCCGGTCAGGCTGAACCGTGTCCAGTTCGTCACCCGCTGCGAGATCAGGTCAGAATTCGGCACGATCACGTCGGACCGGTCAAACGTCTGGATGCGCGTCGACCGGACAGAGATAGAGGTGACAATCCCCTGCACCGGACCAACCTCGATCCAGTCGCCTTCGCTGATCGGCCGCTCGATCAGCAGGATGATACCGGACACAAAGTTCGATACCACGGTCTGCAAACCAAAACCGATACCGACCGACAGGGCACCTGCGACGATGGCCAGACCCGAAAGGTCGATCCCGGTGGAATTGATCGCGACCAGCGCCGACACCAGAATGCCGACATAGCCCAGACCGGACACCACGGCATTCTGTCCGCCGTGATCTAGTCCGGTGCGCGGCAGGATCGAGTTTTTCAGCGCCCCCTGCAACAGCCGGGTCAGCGAATAGCCGATGAAAAACACGATGGCGAAAAACAGGAAATCAGTCGGCGAAATCCGGGCGTTGCCCAGCTGAAAGCCTTCCTGGAACCGGGTCCACAACTCTGTCAGGTCGGACACCCGCGCGCCCCATATCAGCGCGAACACCGGCACCATCGCCACCGCCAGCACAAAGCCGATCAGTACTGGTGCCAGCGCATCCTGATTGGTGGGGTCGGACCTTGTGACAAGGCTGTAGAAATCAGCGACCAGCTCCTGCACCAGATACAGGATTGCCAGCAATCCCAGCGTGGCAGAGGTCGGAAACACCAGCGCACCGCCGGCAGAGATATAGCCGATCGCCGCCAGAACGGGGCCAGCAACGCCGATCGCAATCGTGATCCGCGCCAGAACGCTGATCAGCCTTTGCCGGTAATTGTTGCGCGCCTCGTCGGCGTTGGGTGCCGCGCGGGCGGCATGGTTTAGCAACCGCCCCATCCGCAGCAGCAGCAAACCACCGACCAGAATGATCGGAAAGTTCAGCACTGACAGCCCGGAATCCGGGATGTCCTGTTGCGCCGTTGCAACCTGTCGCAACTGTGCAATCGCCAGCAATATCCCGAAACTTGTCGTCAGAAACCGCCCCTCGACCCGCCGTTCGGGTGGCAAGACCAGCAGTGGGCTGACCGTCTCGCCCGCAGGAAACACCCGCGTGCCAAGCCAGACGGATGAGAATACCAGCAGACCCATGATCGTCAGGTTGTTCGCAATGCTCAGGCCCACCGGCCCCAGCAGCCCGGTCAGCTGCAACGCCTCTGCCAGTGCCGCACAGCCCGCCACCGGCAGCAGGATCAGCCCAAGTGACGCCAGCGCCCCGAATATCCGCCGACCCCGCGCCGTGGATGGCCCCTGAAGCCGCGCTACCAGCATGTCCGCCCAGCGCCAGCCGCGCGCCAGCATGGCAAAGCCGAACAGCAGCAGCGGCAGGATCACCAAGAGGTTGCCAACAAACCGCTGCTGAACCAGCGCGTTATGCCATTTCGTGCTGCTTTCGGTCCAGAACGTCGTCCCGGTCTTGGTGAGAACGCCCAGCGCCGCGGGCCAGTTCGCCGGGTTCAACGGGTTCGGCCACAGCTTCAGCAATTCATTCGCCTGCCGCTCGCGCAATACACGGTCAATCTCGCGGATCAGCCCGTCGGCCCGCTGATACGCCTCGTCCGCCGCAATTCCCGGCGCCTGCAGCCGGGTCAGCTGTTCGGACAACGTGGTGCGCCGACTGGCAATCTCGGCTGCCTCGGTGACACCCGCTGCCGGGGCCGGCCCCAGCGCAGCGATCTGTTCGCCCAGCGTGGAAATCCGCGCCGAATTGGCATTCTGCGCGGTCTGCAACGTGCCGCGCCAGTCGACAAGCTGCCCGCGCAGCATCTCCAGCCCGCCATCGGTAGTGCTGGTGTCGGCAATTGCCGTTTCTGCCCGGTCGGCCATCCGACCCCATCCGGCATAGTCCAGCGCACCGCTGCTGCCGCCGCCCGGCTTGACGGTGCTGGTGGCGGGCTTGCCCCCGCCCAACGGAGCGCCGCCGCCAGAGACGACGCCCTCATCATCCGCAGTGTCCGCCGTCTCAGGCGCGCGTTGAACCTCGGGGATCAGCGCGCCAGAGCTGTCGGCATGAACCTTGATCGTCGGCTGACCCGGCTTGGTCGCATCCGCAGCCGCCGGACTTTGCGCCCAACTCGCAGGTGCCACCAGCAGTCCCAACGCCAGAACCGCAGCGGTCCAAAAGCCCATCACGTGGCCTTGCCGCCGCTGGATCATGCGTCCTCGAAGACGGTCGGTATCGCCTGTGGTGCCCGGTCCAGCCATTTCGGCACCGGCAGCCCCTTTTCCTTCAGGAATGTCGGGTTGAACAGCTTGCTCTGATAGCGGTTGCCATAGTCGCACAGGATGGTGACGATCGTCTTGCCCGGCCCCATATCCCGCGCCATGCGAATGGCCCCGGCAATGTTGATACCAGACGATCCGCCCAGACAGATCCCCTCATCCTCCAGCATCTCGAACACCAGCGGCAGCGCCTCGGCATCCGGGATGCGATAGCTGAAATCCGGTGTGAACCCCTCAAGGTTCGCCGTAATCCGCCCCTGCCCGATCCCCTCGGTAATCGACGCCCCTGGGCTGTCGAACTTGCCGGTGGTGTAGAACGCGTGCAGGGCCGCCCCCTCAGGGTCCGCCAGCCCGATCTTGACGCCCTTCGGCTGCAACGCCATTCCGACGCCAGCCAGCGTGCCTCCCGACCCGACTGAGCAGATGAACCCGTCAACCTTACCCTCGGTCTGCTCCCAGATCTCCGG
>JBDSXE010000445.1:0-4924 GCA_039926325.1 Paracoccaceae bacterium
CCCCTAGACACCGCTCCCCCCGCCTGTCAAAACCCGCCCTATGGCCACTGCGACCCTTACCATCGACCTTGATGCCGTTGCCACCAACTGGCGCGCACTCGACCGGGCCTCGGCCTCGGGCGTGCAGACCGCCGGCGTGGTGAAGGCTGACGCCTATGGCCTTGGGCTCGGCCCGGTCGTGCAGGCGCTTGCCCAGTCTGGTGCCCGGCGCTTCTTTGTCGCCGCCACCGAAGAGGGCGTTCAGGCCCGCGCCGCCCTCGGCCCCGGTCCGCAGATCAACATCCTTTCCGGCCACATGACGGGCGACACCGCGATGCTCAGGGATCACGACCTGACCCCGATGCTGAACTCGCTGGACCAAGTCACCAGACACCTCGAATCTCTTCCAGGTCATGCCTTTGGCGTTCAACTCGACACCGGCATGAACCGTCTGGGCATGGAAGAGCAAGAGTGGGAGGCTGTCGCCCCCTTCGTCCTCGACGCTGGCCCGGAACTGCTGATGTCCCACCTCGCCTGCGCCGACGACCCCGACCATGCGCTGAATGAGGTGCAACTGGCAAATTTCCACGCCATGACCGACGGCACCGGCCTGCCCCGCTCTCTCGCGGCCACCGGTGGCATCTTGCTTGGCCCCAAATACCATTTCGACCTGACCCGCCCTGGCATCGGTCTGTACGGCGCCAAACCCTATGAGGGCGCGGCCCGCGTGGTCTCGCTCTCCCTTCCCATCATCCAGACCCGCATGGTCGCCGCAGGCGAACCGGTCGGTTATTCCTGCACCTGGACCGCCGAGAAACCCAGCCTGATCGCCACCGTCCAGGGCGGTTACGCGGACGGCATCCTGCGAACCCTGTCCAACCGCGCGCTCCTGTGGGCTGGTGAAGTGCCTTGCCCGGTCGTCGGCCGCGTGTCGATGGACCTGATCACGGTGGATGTCAGCCACCTTGCCACCCTCCCCGACGAACTAGACCTGCTTGGTCCCATGCAAACCGTCGACCAGCTTGCCGATACCGCGGGCACCATCGGCTACGAAGTCCTGACCCGCCTCTCCAGCCGCCTGCACCGTCGCTATCTGGAAAGCCGCCGTTGACGAAATCCCTCGCCGCCATCGGTCGCTGGACCCTCGCCGCCCTTGCCGCTTTGGGCCGGATCGTGCTGTTCGCCGCAAGCACCCTGCGCCACCTCGTCACCCCGCCATTCTACTGGCGCGAGTTCGGCCATAGCCTACTGCAGATCGGCTGGTTCTCACTTCCAGTCGTCGGCCTCACGGCGTTCTTCACCGGCGGCGCGCTCGCCCTGCAAATCTTTTCCGGCGGCTCCCGCTTTTCAGCCGAGGCTGTGGTCCCGCAGATCGTCGCCATCGGCATGGCGCGCGAGCTTGGCCCAGTCCTCGGTGGCCTGATGGTCGCCGCCCGTGTCGCCTCCTCGATCGCCGCCGAAATCGGCACGATGAAAGTCACCGAACAGGTCGACGCCCTCGTCACCCTGTCCACCAACCCGATGAAGTACCTGACCGTCCCCCGCGTCCTCGCAGCCACCCTCGCTGTCCCGGTTCTGGTGGCAGTCGGCGACAGCATCGGCATCGCCGGCGGCTGGCTCGTCGGCATCGAACAACTTGGCTTCAACTCCACAACCTACCTCAAGAACACCACCGATTTCCTGCAATTCTGGGACGTAGGCTCCGGCCTCGTCAAAGGCGCGGTCTTCGGCTTCATCGTCGCCCTGATGGGGTGCTACTATGGCCTGAACTCCGGTCGCGGCGCGCAAGGCGTTGGGGCCGCGACCAAATCCGCCGTCGTCGCCGCCTCGGTGATGATCCTCGCTGCCAACTACGTCCTCACCAACCTGTTCTTCACGACATGATCACCCTGACCGACGTTCACAAAACCTTTGGCCCGAACCGCGTCCTGCGCGGCGTGAACCTGACGATCCCCAAAGGCTCCAGCATGGTGATCATCGGCGGCTCCGGCACCGGCAAATCGGTGCTCTTGAAATGTGTCCTTGGCCTCGTGCAGCCTGACAGCGGCACCATCTCCCTTGATGGCACCGATGTCGCCAAGACCGAGCGTGACACCTTTCTGTCCCGCTTCGGAATGCTGTTCCAGGGCGGCGCGCTGTTCGACAGCATGCGCGTCTGGGAAAACGTCGCCTTCCGCTTGATGCGCGGTCCCAAGGCGCTGCCCAAACCGCAAGCCCGCGACATCGCCCTCGAAAAGCTTCGCCGCGTCGGCTTGACCCCCGACAAAGCCGACCTCTTCCCCGCCGAACTGTCAGGCGGCATGCAAAAACGCGTCGGCCTCGCCCGCGCCATCGCCGCAGAGCCAGAGATCATCTTTTTCGACGAACCGACCACCGGCCTTGACCCGATCATGGCGGGCGTCATCAACTCCCTGATCCGCGAGATCGTCACCGAAATGGGCGTCACCGCCATGACGATCACCCACGACATGACCAGCGTCCGCGCCATCGCCGACCACGTCGCCATGCTGCACGACGGCCTGATCCGCTGGACCGGCCCGGTCGAGAACATGGACGAGGCGCACGACCCCTACCTGCAACAATTCATCCACGGCAGGGCAACGGGACCAATCGAGGCGGTCCGCTAGCACCCCTACCATTTCATCTTTTCCCAAATATCCCCGCCGGAGGCTCCCCGACCTCCACCCCGCCCCCCCTTGACCACGTAACGCCTTACCCCCACCCTTCCTCGATGAAATACGCCAACCTCGCCCTGCTGATCCTTTTCCCCATCGCGTGGTTTGCCCCTCTCCTGCGCGGCGCCATCCTGCCGATCTTTGGTATGGACGAGATCTCCGTCATCTCCGGCCTGCAATCCCTGTGGGGCACTGACCCGGCACTCGCTCTCCTCGTCACCGCACTCGCGATCTTCGCGCCCTATGCCAAGACTATCGGCCTTGCGCTAATCCACTGGCACCTGCTCAGCGCCAAGACGCTGCCCGCGCTCCATGTCCTTGGCAAGCTAGCAATGGCTGATGTGTTCCTGATCGCCCTCTACATCGTCATCGCCAAAGGCGTCGGCCATGCCACGATCGAAACGGCGTGGGGCCTTTACCTTTTCACCGCCTGCATCCTCGCCTCAATGGCGATCTCGCTCAGAACCGCACATCAGCCCTGACAGGCTGCCACGCGGTCATCAGCGATGAAATCTGTCAGGCTTGAAGAGCGACCCCGTTCCGTGCATCAAGCCGCATGGCCAAATCCTCCTCCACCTTCGTCTGCACCAACTGCGGCGCCGCCCATGGCAAATGGATCGGGCGCTGCGAGTCTTGCGGTGCCTGGAACTCCATAATCGAGGAAGCGCCGCTTACCGCCGGCCCCAAATCGCTGGGTGGCAAGGGCAAATCCATTGCCCTGACCGATCTTGCGACGCAAGAAGCGTCGCCGCCCCGCGCGGCATCCGGCATCAACGAACTTGACCGTGTCCTTGGCGGCGGTCTGGTCCCTGCGTCTGCGATTCTTGTCGGCGGCGATCCGGGTATCGGCAAATCTACCCTCTTGCTGCAAGCCGCCGCCGCCTTCGCCCGCAAGGGGCTGTCGTGCATGTATATTTCGGGCGAGGAAGCCGCCGCACAGGTCCAGATGCGTGCCGCCCGCCTTGGGCTGACCGACGCCAAGGTTGCGCTGGGGACTGAGACCAACCTGCGCGACATCCTGACCACGCTCGACACCCACCGCCCCGGCCTCGCCATCATCGACTCAATCCAGACCATGTGGCTCGACACCGTGGACTCTGCCCCCGGCTCGGTGTCCCAAGTCCGCGCCGCCTCCCACGAACTCGTCACCTTCGCCAAAAAACGCGGTGTGTCGATCATCCTCGTCGGCCATGTCACCAAAGAAGGCCAGATCGCCGGTCCCCGTGTGATCGAACACATGGTCGATACGGTGCTGTATTTCGAAGGCGAACGCGGCCACCAGTTCCGCATCCTGCGCGCCGTCAAGAACCGCTTCGGTCCTGCCGATGAGATCGGCGTGTTCGAAATGACCGGCGATGGCTTGGCCGAGGTTACCAATCCCTCTGCCCTGTTCCTGTCCGACCGCGAAAAGGCTACCCCCGGCAGCGCCGTCTTTGCCGGAATCGAAGGCACAAGACCCGTCCTCACCGAAATCCAGGCCCTCGTCGCCCCCTCCACTTTGGGCACCCCCAGACGCACCGTGGTCGGCATCGACGGCAGTCGGCTGTCCACCATCCTTGCGGTGCTTGAGGCGCGCTGCGGCATCTCTTTTGCCGGCCTTGACGTGTTTCTGAACGTCGCGGGCGGCATGCGCGTGAACGAGCCTGCCGCCGACCTTGCCGTAGCAGGTGCCATCCTTTCCGCCCGCGAAGATGTGGCAATTCCGCCAGACATGGTGCTTTTTGGCGAAATCTCACTGTCCGGTGCCCTGCGTCCGGTGGGTCAGACGGAAAACAGGTTGAAAGAAGCCTCGAAACTTGGTTTCACCGACGCAATTGCGCCAACGAGGTCAAAGCTTGGCCAAGGCACGGGGATGCGGGTGCGCGAGATGCCCGACCTCACGGCGTTTGTGGGTGAAATGTTCGGCGCAGGTTGACCAAGCGTCGGGGAGTAGGTGAATGCAAGGTTTTACCCTGATTGACGGCTTTGCTGCGGGCATCATCGTGCTGTCGGCAGTCCTGTCCTATTCGCGCGGTTTCGTGCGCGAGGCGATGGCGATTGTCGGCTGGGTCGGTGCCGCCGTCCTCGCCTTCGTCTTCGCCCCCTCGGTTCAGCCGTTGGTCAAGGAAATCCCCATCCTCAGCAAATTCCTGGCCGACAGCTGCGAGCTTTCGATCATCGCGGCCTTCGCAGGCGTCTTTGCCGTCGGCCTTGTCGTCGCATCGCTTTTCACCCCGCTGTTCTCGTCCGTCGTTCAGCGTTCTGCCCTTGGTGGCATCGATCAGGCCATC
>JBDSXE010000446.1:0-5786 GCA_039926325.1 Paracoccaceae bacterium
ATGAAATGGTAGTTGAACGCGGGCGAGCCTTCCGGGCAGGTCATCTTCAGCAGGTCAACCGAACCGCCGATCGTGCCGCTGTGGCACACTGGCAGATGATAGCTTTCCATGAAATTCTCTGCCAGCACCTTCCAGTTGGTGTTCCAGCGGAAGGTTTCGCGGAACGTCTCGCGGTAGGACGCCATATCCAGATAGCCGACCAGGTTTTCCACGTCCTTCAACTGCGCGTGCGGTGAGGGGGCGTCGGGGTTCAGCGTGATCATGATCCAACCTAGCCAGTCTTCGACACGGACGGTCGGCAGGGCGATATCGGTTTTGCAGAAATCCTCGTTCAGCGTCATCGCAGGGGCACCGCGCAGGGTGCCGTCAAGGTTGTAGGTCCAGGCGTGGTAGGGGCAGACGATGCTGCGGACATGGCCCCGACCTTCCAGCAGGGTCGACATGCGGTGGCGGCAGACGTTGGACATGCCGCGCAACTGGCCCTCGCGGTCGCGCAGGATGATGATCGGTTCGCCGGCTATCTGCATGGTCAGATAGTCGCCGGGCTCTTTCAGCGTGTCGGCGCGGCCCGCACTCAACCAGTCCTTGCTGAAGATATGCTCTTGTTCCTGCGCCAGAAATTCGGGCGAGGTGTAGACCGATTTCGGCATCGCGTGCGCCTGATTGAACGGCATCGCCACGTTGGCGCGCAGTTCTTCGATGGCGGTCAGGCTGGAGTCGTGGCGGGTCATCTGGTTCCTCCGCTAAGGGACTGGTTTCCGTGACAGTCCCGCCGAATTCCAGATGGAGTCAAGCGGGGCGAATGGGTCATGCGTCCTCGGTCGCGCGATGGGGGGCGGCCTCATACGCAAGGTAGGCGCGCAGTTTGGTGATGTGGTCGGCCAAAAACTTGGCGTCGTGCCAGACGCCCCAGATGAACGCCGATCCGCGCCGCGATTGCCACGGCAGTCCAAGGAAATAGATGCCGGGTTCGGCAGATACGCCGCGCTGATGCTGGGGCACGCCCTTTTCATCGAACGCATCCACGTTGAGCCAGCTGAAATCCGGCTCAAAGCCGGTTGCCCAGATGATCGACGTGATACCAGCCGCCGCAAGGTCCAGCGACAGGATCGGGTTGGTCATGCAGGCGGGATCAGGTGCAAAGCGGCGTGCGCCGGGTTCTTCGGGCAGGTCAAGGCCGTTGCGGGTGGCGTAGGCGTCGGCTTGGTCCAGCACCGACAGGTAATCGGCATCGCCTCGGCGAATGTTGTCGCCAAGGTCGCTGGCAAAGTGCATGACGCCATCCGCAAAGGAAGTGGTGCGCCCCACCAGCATCAGACCCTCACCTGCCAACCTGCGGAATTCGACGGTCTGGCCGCCATAGGCTCCGCTGACGGCAATCGTCACATGGTCGGTCGTCGGCGGCGCTTCGGCGTCCCACTTGTTCAACACACCCAGCCACCAGCAGAAATCGCGGCCCCGGTAGCTGCGCGGCGGACGACCGTGCGGGCCGACGGACAGGTAGACTTTGCGGCCAGCGCGGTTCAGCTCATCCGCGATCTGAGCGCCCGATGATCCTGCGCCGACCACCAGCACTGCACCGGGTCGCAGTTGCGCCGGATTGCGGTAATCCGCCGAATGGATTTGGGTGAACCCAGCGGTTTCCGGCACGATCTGCGGCATCAGCGGGCGCTGAAACGGGCCAGTGGCGGCGATGACATATTGCGCCTCTATCACGCCTTGCGAGGTTTCCACGCGAAAGCCGGGGCGTCCTGCAAGCCGTTCCACAGTTTTCACTTCGACCCCGGTGCGGATCGGGGCGGCGATTTTGGCGGCGTAATCAACGAAGTAATCCGCCACCGCTTCTTTGCCGGGGAAACCGTTGCGGTCGCCTGCAAACTCCATGCCGGGAAAACGGTCGTGCCACGCCGGGCCATTGGCGACCAGAGAATCCCAACGGCGGCTGCGCCAGCGTTCGGCAATGCGGTCACGTTCCAGCACGACATGCTGCACGCCAGCGCGGCCAAGATGTTCGCTCGCAGCGATGCCAGCCTGACCACCGCCTACCACAAGCACTTCGGTTTTCTCGACGGACATGGCGTTTCCTTTGGGTATCTGCGGCAGACATTGCGGCGGATTTGGCTTAGGAAAAAGAACTGAATTTCGCACCGTTGATTAGGATTAGCCTAAGCAGTCACGGCGTGACCGGATAGGGCCACGGCGCTTGCGCGAAAACGCCGCCATCGACCCAGATCGTTTGCCCGGTGATGAAGCTGGCGGCGTCAGAGATCAGGAACAGCAGCAGGCCCGTCAGATCCTGCGGCACCCCGATGCGGCGCAATGGCGTGACGGGGGTCCATGTCGCGGCATAATCGGGCGCCTCGGCCTTGGTGCGTTCGGTTTCAATCGCACCGGGGGCGATGCAGTTGACGCGGATGCCATGCGGGCCAAGCTCGCTGGCGGCAACCTTGGTGAACTGTTCGATCCCGCCTTTCGAGGTGGTGTAATCGACCAACCGCGGAAAGGCGACCTTGTTGCAGCCCGAACCCAGCGTGATGATCGACCCCGGCTGGCCTGCCGCGATCATGGCCTTGGCGGCGGCTTTGGTGTTCAGGAACAATCCCCGCAGGTTGGTGTGCATCACGCGGTCCCATTGTTCGACGCTCAGGTCGATCAGCGGCGACCACGTTTGGATACCGGCGTTGTTGACCATGACACTGGGCGCGTTGCCGGACCAGTCTGCGGACTGGGCGTGAAAGGTGGCGACCTGCGTCTCGTCCCCGGCATCGCTTTCAAACGCTATCGCGCGTTGGCCAAGGGTCTGGACCTGCGCCACGATCCGCTGTGCTTCGGCAGCGGCATCGATGTGGGTGAAGGCTACGTCATAGCCAGCCCCGGCAAGGGCGGTGACAAGGTGTTGGCCGATGGCGGACGTGCCAGCCGTGACAAGCGCAAGCTTCGACATGTATTTCCCTTACAACGTGCAACCTACCCGATGACGCGGTGGATCAGGTCAAGCCAGTTGCCCCAGCACAGCCGATGGATCAGCGCATCGCCATAACCCGCATCTTGCATCGCTTGAACCAGCTTGGGCAACCCGGCAGCGGTGCCGATGAACTGCGGGATCATCGTGCCGTCGAAATCAGACCCGAGTGCGACGCCATGTTCGCCCAGTTTACCCATCAGATGATCCAGATGCCGGATCATGTCGGTGGCCGGCGTGTCAGGGTTCTTGATGCCATCCGGCCGGACAAACCCGCAGCCAAAGTTCAGACCCGCCAGCCCGCGCCGTTCGGCCATTGCATCCAGCTGGCGGTCAGTCAGGTTGCGGGTGGCAGCGGTGATGGCATGGGCGTTGGAATGGGTGGCGATCAGCGGTTTGTCGGACACCTTGGCCACATCCCAGAACCCGGCCTCGTTCAGGTGGCTCATGTCGACAAGAAGCCCGAGCGCATCGCATTCGCGCACCAGCCGCTTGCCATCTTCGGTCAGGCCGGGGCCGGTATCGGGACTGGCGGGGTAATCGAACGGCACGCCGTGGCCAAAGATGTTGGGGCGGCTCCACACCAGCCCCAGCGACCGCAGACCGGCAGCGTGGTACAGGTGCAGCGCGTCAAAGTCGGGGCCGATACCTTCGGCGCCCTCGATGTGCAGGATGGCGGCGATGGCACCGGCGGCACGGGCGGATTCGATCTCTGCAGCACTGCGACACAGCCGGATCGCGTCAGGATGGGCACGGGTCAGGCGGGTCAGGATGGCAATCTGTGCTGCGATCTCACGCGCCGCACGTTCGGGGTTGATGGCGGCAAAGCTGCGGAACGGCGCCATCGGATCGGGCGACTGCCCGGGTTCGTTATGGCACCAGACGGCAAAGAAACCGCCGCCAAAACCACCGGCACGACACTTTGCCAGATCAATATCGCCCTGTCGTCCGGCAATGAAACTGGCGCCCGTGTGGTCGCCCTCTGCCAGAAGGCAGGACAGCAGATCGTTGTGGCCGTCAAAAATGGCAATCGCGGACATTCTGCCTGTTATCCTGTCATTCGCGGACGGACCCAAAGCGGCCCGTCATAAAGTCGTGTTGACAAGCTGGAGCAGAAGTTGCCCACTTGGTCAAGGAATCCGCAGGGGCCACACTTCGGACTCAGCGGCGTCCTGCTGCCAAGCCAATGAAAAAACAGGGAGATTGCAATGAAGTTTGATCCGCGCCTTAAAGGGTTCGGTGTCGCGGCTGTTGCGGCGCTTATGCTGGGGGCTGCCCCGTCGGCACTTTTCGCGGCCACGCCTGCCGACACTCTGGTGGTTGCCGAGGCGATTGACGACATCGTTTCGCTGGACCCGGCTGAAGCCTACGAATTCTCGGGCCTTGACCTGATCAACAACACCTACGACGGCCTGGTCGAGATTGACCCCGCCACGCTGGCAATGATGCCTGGACTGGCCGAAAGCTGGTCGGTGGCCGATGATGGCGTGACCTATACGTTCAAGATGAAGGCGGGCCTGACGTTCGCCTCTGGCAATCCGGTACGTGCCGAAGATGCGGCCTATTCGCTGCAACGCGCGATCAAGGTCAACAAGACCCCGGCGTTCATTCTGAACCAGTTCGGCTGGACCGCCGACAACGTCGACACCATGATCACCGCCAAGGACGACACCCTGACGCTGAAGGTCGACAAACCCTATGCGCCGACCTTTCTGTACAACTGCCTGACCGCTGGTGTGGCGTCGATCGTCGATGAAGAAGTCGTCAAAACGCATGACGTCGGCGGCGACATGGGCAACGCATGGCTGCACGAAAACACGGCCGGCACCGGCGCTTATGTGCTGAAATCCTTCAAGCCGAATGAGGGTTACGTGCTGGAAATGCGCCCGGGCTACTGGCGCGGCGATGCCAAGATGGCCAAAGTCTTTATGATGCACGTTCCGGAAGCGGCAACTGAGCGCCTGCAACTGGAAAAGGGCGACATCGACATCGCCCGCACCCTGACCCCGGTTGATATCGCGGGTATGACTGGCAATGCCGATCTAAAAATCCAGCAGGACGTTGGCGGACAGGTCTACTACCTCGCCTTCAACCAGAAGGTCGAACAGTACAAGAACGCCAAGTTCCTGGACGCGATGCGTTGGGCTATCGACTATCAGGGTATGGCCGACACCATCATGAAGGGTGCCGTCATCGTACACGAAAGCTTCTTGCCGCAGGGTTATCTTGGCGCATTGGATGACCAGCCGTACAAGCTGGATATTGCCAAGGCCAAGGAATTGCTGGCGGCTTCGGGCATCAAGGATCCCAAGGTCACGCTGTCGGTTCGCAACGCTGCTGACCGGATGGACGTGGCGCAGTCGATCCAGAACACGTTCGGTCAGGCCGGCATCACGGTAGAGCTGAAGACCGGCGAAGGTGCCGAACAGCTGAAAGAATACCGCGCCCGCCAGCATGACGCAACGCTGCAAACCTGGGGCCCGGATTATCCCGATCCAAACACCAACTCTTCCACCTTTGCGGAGAACCCCGACAACTCTGACGCGGCAAACAACACCGGCTATCTGGCATGGCGCAACGCCTATGACCCGGGTGACATGAAGGCGATGAGCCAGGCCGCCGTGCTGGAGCGTGACCCTGCCAAGCGCAAGGCGATGTATGAAGAGATCGAGAAGAAGCACCGCGAAACCTCGCCCTTCATCCTGATGTTCCAGCAAGCCCGGAACACTGGCCTGCGCGCCAACGTGAGCGGGTTCTATACGGGCGGGGCGATTGACGCTTCGGCCTATTGGCTGGTCACGAAGTAAGGCATTGGCGCGCCCCG
>JBDSXE010000447.1:0-3859 GCA_039926325.1 Paracoccaceae bacterium
ATGGTGTCGGGGTGTTTCGCGTCATAATCGGTCAGGATCGTATAAAGGATGTGGCAGTTCGGACAGTTGAAATCGGAAAAGAACGCAACGGGCAAGCGCGGGTCTTCTTGGGTTCCAAACAGCGCCGCACACGGATTGGCGCGAACTTCAGCAATCATCACGTCCCCTACCGCATCGGGCGGCTGACCCGCATCCATTCCGATCAGCAGGCCCGAGGCGGTTGACAGAGTGCCGGTTGTCTCCAGCCAACGAAATGGAGTCAGCCCCGGTTTGGCCTGAAAGGTCAGCCGAGAAGACCAAAGGCCTCCTAGCCGCGGGATGCCCGTAACCCAAGCCGTGAAAGCCAGAGCGCCCCCTGCCAGCATGGCGCGGCGGCGCCATCGACCTTCGGTCGGGTTCGTCGCGTCTAGCGCCACGGCCGATCCTGCTATTTCGGCGTCAAGCGTGGGTGTTATTTCGCTGGCGTCCTCCGATTTCGCGTCATGGCCGTCTGACCTGTGCATCTAAGTCTTTCAAGTGTGCAACGCCCAACTCGGCCTTTGCTGTTGCTTCGCGTCAAAGAGATGATTTCCATCGCATTTTGCCCTGTTCCAACTTGGAAAGGTCAAGCCCCTTCGCAAACATTCTTGCGCGATCCGGCGGAGTGCCCAGACCCGGCCAAGTGGTCTGTCCGGATTGAGCAAAGGTTCTTGATCCGCTCTTCCCACAGGAACCAGGATTGATAAGTGCCCGACGGATCAGCCCGCAAGTTTTCAATCATGACTGGCCGGAAATCGAACGCCGAAGGCCCTGGGAAATGCGGTTCGCCAAACGGCTCCCCTATCCCATGGAAGCCGGAATTGCGCCTTAACACACAGCACGACATCGGCATCCTCAACCAGTTGCGTGCGGTCGGTCATGTTGACCATATCCGCGAAATCGGCATCCGACAAACCGATGGCCAAACCAGCGCCAGCTTCCGAATGCAGCTTCCCGCCCAGCTTCACAAGACCGGGCACTACGCAGGGGACCAAAGCCCCCCGCCGCTCACCCGCAGCTGCGATCAGACTGGCGCGTCGGCCTGGACGTAGCGGACAAGCTTTTTGTTGACGAATTGCTGGATGCCCATGTCGCCCAACTCACGGCCATAGCCAGAGTTCTTGATACCGCCAAAGGGCAAATCAGCATCTGCCCAGTTAAGGTTGTTGATGAACATCATCCCGGTTTGGACCGCGCTCGCCACCCGCTTGCCGCGCTCCAGATCACCGGTGAAGACTGCCCCGCCAAGGCCGAAGTCACTGTCGTTTGCCAAGGCGATCGCCGCCGTCTCATCCTTGACGCGGAACACCATCGCCACGGGGCCGAAGAATTCGTCGCGAAAGGCTGTGGCGGTGGTTCTGCGCAAGACGTTGCTGGTGTCGATCGACGACCTGCTGGCGGTGGTGCGGGAGTTCCTGAACCCGGAGGTCTCGCGCTCGGGGCTGGACCGCTGCCTGCGTCGCCATGGGGTTGGCAATCTGCGTGATCTGCAGGCGACATCCCCGCGAACCAAGCACAAAGCCTTCAAGGCTTACGAACCCGGCTATCTGCATGTCGACGTCAAGTATCTGCCTCAAATGGCGGATGAATCCTCGCGGCGCTACCTGTTCGTGGCCATCGACCGGGCAACCCGGTGGGTGGTTGTGCGCGTCATGCTTGCCAAGACCGCCGCGAATGCCCGCAGGTTCTTGCGGGATCTGAACCGGGCCCGCCCGATCAGGATCGCCAAGATACTGTCGGATGATGGAAAAGAGTTCACCGACAGCCTCTTCGCTTCACGGGCGCGGGCCGCTTCCGGGGAGCCATGAGTTCGACCAACTCTGCGCCGAACTCGGCATCGAACATCGGTTGACCCCGCCTAAATCTTCTCAGACCAACGGTATGGTCGAACACTTCAACGGGCGTATCGCCGAAGTGCTAAGAACAACCCGCTTCGACAACGCGCTCGACCTGGAGCAGACCCTCATGCGACATGTCGCACTCTACAACACGCAGTTGCCACAGTCAGCCTTGGGGAGCTGAACACCGATGCAAGCCATCAAAGGCTGGCACAAGTCCCACCCCAACCTCTTCATCAAATCACCACGCAACCTTCCGGGATGCGCCACGTAGCCAACCAGATCGACGGGACGACACCACCAAACCGGGCTATCGCCATTCCAGCGCCGCGCGTGCGAAGTTTACGGAAATTAGCATTTGTCGAAGATCAACGGTATCCAGGAGTATTCTTGATTTCCACAGGGGGATTGGGGTTCACTCGTGTGATCGCAGCCCGCTGACAGGTTTCGCACCAAAAAAGGCCAGTCCAGCCCGGCGGAAGCGCTCCGTTCCACGTCAAAATTTCTGACTTTCTAACTTCCTTGAAGAAGATATTTTTACAGGGACAAAATGTCAGGTCTTCTGTTTGATCATCGCTCATCGTTTCCACAGTCCTTAATGGCGTTCGGCTTTGCTTGCCGATCGAGGGGTTGGGGCTGGTCTAGAGGACGGGATGCCAAGCAGCCACAAATCAGGCATGTGTACCATTCACTCCAACCCTTTGGATAAGGCCGCACGTCAGGTTTTTTGACATACAGATACCGGACGGTACCGCATTCGCAGAAAAGTACCTCGGACTGGGCCATATATTCCTCGTAGGCGGCTCTCAGCGTGCCGCGTGGTATTGCTGACGATTTTGCAAAAGGACAGACCGCGTCGATTTTGGTCCATCACACGAGTTGCAACGGGCCAGTCGTCGGGCATCCAGAAAATGGAAGAGACCTTCATCTCTGAATGCCAAAACGCTGATCGCAACACGCACATAACGACTTCGAATCGACGGCCTTGAGAAGGGTTTGCATCCATTGGAATGCTCTTAGCTGATCCATGTTAGGGGCCTCGAGGTTTATTTGGCTGGACTTGCGACAAGTGCCTTCCAGTAAGCATCCACTTCCTGACTGTGCTGACCAATGGCCGTAAAGTCGTGGGGATTCACCTGAGGGGCGGCGTCCATGACGCTTTTGGTAGTGTTGAGGACAAACAGGGTCGCGTTCGGGGCCACTTTGAAGGCACCCCAAGGCACCGCAACGTAGTGTTCGCCAATCCCGAAAAGCCACCCGCCCCGGGCTACCAACAGATAGGCGATCTTGCCAGTCTGCGGACTGGTCGCGACGTCATCGATGCTGCCAAGAGCTTCATTCTGCTGATTGCGCACGTCGGTGCCAAGCAACTGGTCGGATCGGAAAGCTGATGTCGTGCTTGCAACCGGTTGGGCCGCAGCGATCTGTTGTAGCTGCCAACCAGGAACGTCTGTCATTTTCATGCCCGCTTTTCCCATGTCAGCCACATACTGTTTGTATTGATCGCGGGTCGCGGTAAGGACGTCTTCACATGGCTGCAGTTGATCGTGCCGAGCGAGAATATCAGCGGCCGCGAGTAGCGAACGAATTTCGTAGCCGGGCCGGGCGTTAAGGTAACCGGTGCCGGCATCACCTTGAGAGCCATCAACTCCGTACCCATAGCCGGATCCGTCCAGCGGGTAGCCATAGCCGTAGCCATAGCCACCGAGAGCGGGATCCGCCGCTCCGTTATAGCCGCCCAGCCAATAGCCATCCTTTTGCATTTGGCTATTGAAAGCGCGCAGATCGGTCAGACATTGGTTTGCGGTAGAACCACCTGAGGCCTCCGCCAAGACCGGCGGGGCGGCAAGCGTAACAAAGAAGCACGCTGCCAAAGAACTCGACAAAATTGATCGTTTCACGGATTTCCGTCCTTCCGTCACCACTCGCTCCGAAGTGCAGGTTGAATTGGCCAGCTTGGTTGCGAGCGAGGCCTCGGTCAGCACACCGAATTTTCTCAAAAG
>JBDSXE010000448.1:0-3199 GCA_039926325.1 Paracoccaceae bacterium
AATGGCTGCGAACCTTAGCTGGGGCGCATTGGGCAAGGCGACGGACCTGCGGCAGCGCATCCTTTACACGGTGCTGCTGCTGATGGTGTACCGCCTTGGTACCTACATCCCGGTCCCCGGCATCGACGGCACCGCGCTTCGCAATTTCATGGACAATCAGGGCTCCGGCCTTGGCGGCATGCTGTCCATGTTTACGGGCGGTGCGATCAAACGCATGGGCATTTTTGCCCTTGGCGTCATGCCCTACATCTCGTCCTCCATCATCATTCAGCTGTTGGCGTCGATGATTCCGGCGTTGGAGCAGTTGAAGAAAGAGGGCGATCAAGGTCGCAAGAAGATGAACCAATACACCCGCTATGCCACCGTGGCATTGGCGGCGTTTCAGGGTTGGGCGATTGCGGCGTCTATCGTCGCGGGCGGTCTGGCCCATGACCCAAGCCTGTTCTTCAAGCTGTCCTGCGTGGTTACGCTGGTCGGTGGCACCATGTTCCTGATGTGGCTGGGTGAACAGATCACCGCACGCGGCATCGGCAATGGTGTGTCCTTGATCATCTTCACCGGCATCGTGGCCGAAGTGCCCGCTGCACTGGCCAAGTTCTTTAGCCAAGGCCGTTCGGGCGCCATCTCTCCTGCCGTGATCATTGGTGCGTTCATCATGGTCGTCGCGGTGATCGCATTCGTGGTGTTCATGGAGCGCGCACTGCGGAAAATCCATATCCAGTATCCCCGCCGTCAGGTGGGCATGAAGGTCTATGACGGCGGATCGTCACACCTGCCGATCAAGGTCAACCCGGCGGGCGTCATTCCGGCGATCTTCGCCTCGTCGCTGCTGTTGTTGCCGACGACGATTGCCACCTTCTCTGGTGCCAATACCGGGCCGATCATGTCGACGATCCTGGCTTATTTCGGCCCCGGACAGCCGCTGTACATGCTGTTCTACGTCGGGATGATCGTGTTCTTCGCCTATTTCTACACCGCCAACGTGTCCTTCAAGACCGATGATGTGGCAGAGAATCTGAAGAATCAGAACGGCTTCATCCCCGGCATCCGACCTGGCAAAAAGACCCAGGACTACCTTGACTACGTGGTGACGCGGGTTCTGGTGGTCGGTTCTGCCTACCTTGCGGCGGTCTGTCTGTTGCCCGAAGTGTTGCGCGATGCGTTTGCCATTCCATTCTACTTTGGCGGCACGTCGGTTTTGATTGTCGTGTCGGTGACAATGGACACGATCAACCAGATTCAGTCTCATATGCTGGCCCACCAGTACGAAGGACTGATCGAACGTTCGCAACTGCGCGGCAAAAAACGGACGGGATCGAAAGCGCCGGCGCGGCGCTGACATGAAGCGTGGGGCACAAGGAAGCAGCAGTCTTCTGGCCCCACGCACGCCAACTTGAACGAGGGGGCCGGATGGTCAATATCATACTTCTGGGCCCTCCGGGTGCAGGCAAGGGAACTCAGGCCAAGCGGCTGGTCGACGAACGCCAGATGGTTCAGCTGTCCACGGGTGACATGCTGCGCGAGGCTCGCCATTCCGGCACCGAAATGGGCCATAAGGTTTCTGAGGTCATGGATCGCGGCGGTCTGGTGACAGATGAGATCGTGATTGGGCTGATCGAGGAAAACCTGCACCACCACGCCCCGGGGGGGTTCATCTTTGACGGCTTCCCCCGCACACTGAAGCAGGCCGATGCGCTGGCGGTCGTGCTGGAACGTGTCGGCATGGCGCTGGATCACGTCATCGAAATGGCCGTCGATGACGTCGCATTGGTAGAGCGTATTACTGGCCGCTTCACCTGTGGCAACTGCGGCGCGGTCTATCATGACGGCACCAAACCGACAGTAAAGCCGGGCGTTTGCGATGTCTGCGGCTCGACCAACCTCAAGCGTCGCGCGGATGACAACGAAGCCGCGCTCAAGACCCGCTTGATGGAATATTACAAGAAAACGTCGCCGCTGATCGGCTATTATTATGCCAAGGGCAAGCTGGATACGGTCGACGGTTTGGCGGAAATGGACGCTGTTGCAGCGAACGTTGCGAAAGTTCTTGACAGAACTTGAAATTACCCCATGCGCGGCCTTGACGCTATTGTCAAAAGCCCCTACAGCACGGCGTCCCGCTGCGGAATCAGTTCGCTGCGGGAATTCGTTTCGGAATTGTGACTATACCGTTCCGGGTTGTGAAAAAAGGTTCTGGCACCACGGAACCGCAACGTAAAGGAAGCCACGTTTGGCACGTATTGCTGGCGTCAACATACCCACTGCAAAGCGGGTTCCAATTGCACTGACCTATATCCACGGCATCGGCCCGCATGTTGCGGACCAGATCTGCACATCCATCGGCATCGACCAATCGCGGCGCGTCAATCAGCTGACTGACGGCGAAGTGCTGGCGATCCGTGAATACATCGACGCGAACTTCACGGTTGAGGGCGACCTGCGCCGCGAAACCTCGATGAACATCAAGCGTCTGATGGACCTTGGCTGCTACCGCGGCCTGCGTCACCGCAAGAACCTGCCGGTTCGCGGCCAGCGCACCCATACCAACGCTCGCACCCGCAAAGGCCCCGCAAAGGCCATTGCCGGCAAGAAGAAATAAGGAGCGGACAACATGGCACGCGAATCCAAAACCGTCCGCACCAAGAAGAAAGAGCGTAAGAACATCGCCGCTGGCGTGGCTCACGTTGACTCTTCTTTCAACAACACCAAAATCCTGATCTCCGACGTGCAGGGCAATGCGATCTCGTGGTCGTCTGCTGGCACGATGGGCTTCATAGGCTCGCGCAAATCGACGCCTTATGCCGCTCAGATGGCTGCAGAAGATGCTGCCAAAAAGGCGCAGGAACATGGCATGAAAACTGTCGAGGTTGAAGTTCAGGGCCCAGGTTCGGGTCGTGAGTCCGCGCTGCGGGCTTTGGCTGCGACTGGCCTGAACATCACGTCGATCCGCGACGTGACGCCGATGGCGCATAACGGCTGCCGTCCGCCAAAGCGCCGCCGCGTCTGAGCTATTACTGAATTGGTCGGGCTGTGCCACTTGGCGCGGCCCGATTTCGTTGTTTTGAACTAAGACCCTCGGGCGTCCGCTGTTCTGGACATGGGCAGCAGACAAGTATGGAGGCGAAAGCATGATCCACAAAAATTGGCTAGAACTGATTAAGCCGCAACAATTGGGCGTCAAGGCCGGTCCTGACGCACA
>JBDSXE010000449.1:0-2690 GCA_039926325.1 Paracoccaceae bacterium
GTTCGTGCGCCGCCCGGTATTGGCCTTCGTGATCAACGCGATGATCTTTGTCGCAGGCTCTGCCGCGCTTTTGGGGATGCAGGTGCAAGAATTGCCCAAGGTCAGCCGCCCCGTGCTGACCGTTTCCACCAGCTTTGCGGGTGCATCCGCCGAAACCGTCGACAGCGGCATCACCTCTGTGATCGAGGGAGCGGTGGCCCGCGTGTCGGGTGTGACAGGCGTATCATCAACCTCACGCTATGGCCAAAGCCGCACCACGGTTGAATTCGACGCCGCCACCGATCTGGACGTCGCTGCATCTGATACCCGCGATGCGATCTCGCGGGTGGCGAACAACCTGCCAGACGAGGCTGATAGCCCTGTGGTGGTCAAGGCGGACAGTAACGCCACCGCCATCATGCAGATCGCCGTCACCTCAGATAACGTGTCCATCGGACCTTTGACCGATCTGGTGAACAATCAGATTTTTGACCGCCTGCGGGCCGTCCCAGGGGTCGCTGACCTGCAAATCAACGGTGATGCGGCGCAGATCATGACGATCGACATCAACCCCGCCGCCATCGCTGCCCGTGGCCTGACGCTTGCCGATGTGACAAAGGCGCTGGCCAACGTGTCGTTCGACAGCCCGGCAGGTACGCTGAATGCCACCAACCAGAATATCATCGTCCGCACTACCGCCAAGGTCGTCACGCTGGCAGAGCTGCAATCGCTCAGCATCCGCAAAGGCGTGGCGTTGTCCGATGTCGCCACCGTTTTCCTTGCCCCCAACCCCAGCGGCACACGCATCCGCGCCCAGGGCAAATCCGGTGTAGGTCTTGGTGTGATCGCGCAAGCGCAGGCGAACACGATTGAGATTTCAAAGGGCATCCGCGCCGCAATCGAGGAAATTCGACCGACCCTGCCAACTGGCGTCAATATCGCCGTGACGTCCGATGACGCGATCTTCATTCAGGGTGCCGTAGCGGAGGTGGTGCGTTCGATGATCATCTCGGTTGTCGTCGTAACCGGCATCATCTTCCTGTTTCTGCGTGACTGGCGTGCCACGCTGATCCCCGCCATCTCCATGCCGATCGCGCTATCCGGTGCGCTGGCAGGCATCTACATGGCCGGGTTCTCGATCAACATCCTGACGCTGCTCGCCTTGGTCCTCGCCACGGGTCTGGTCGTTGATGACGCCATCGTGGTTCTGGAAAACATCGTCCGCCTGCGCGGGCAGGGCCACGGCGCGCGTGCCGCTGCGGTTCTGGGCACGCAAGAGGTGTACTTTGCCGTCCTCTCTACCAGCGCCACCCTGTGCGCCGTGTTCATCCCGATTTCGTTCCTGCCCGGTCAGGTCGGCGGGCTGTTCCGCGAGTTCGGCTTTACCCTTGCGATGGCGGTCCTTGTGTCCACCATCGTTGCCCTGTCGCTGACCCCGATGATGGCCGCTCGCACGTTGGCGCGGGTCCACAAACCACACCCCCCCGGCCTCATCGCCCGCTTCGGCAGCACCCTCGGCCGACTTTACGCCCGTTCCCTCCACAATGCTCTGCAATTGCCCTTCGTTATCGTCATGGTCGCGTTGCTGTTCGCAGGGGTAGCGTTTCTGGAGTTTCCCAACCTGAAACAGGAATTGACCCCGGCCGAAGACCGCAGCCAAATCTCGATCATGGTACAGTCCCCGCAAAACGTCAGCCTGGACTACACCAATTCCCAAATCGCCAAGATCGAGGCGCTGATGGCCCCTCTGAAAGCGAATGGCGAGATTGCCAACGTCTTTTCCATCTCTGGCTTTGGCGGCAACACCAACCGCGGCTTCATCGTGGTCAGGCTGGCCCCGCAACAGGATCGGACGCGCACCCAAGCGCAGATCGCGACCGACATCAACAAATTCATCACTCAAGTCCCCGGTGTGCGGGCCTTTGCGGTGCAGCCGAACTCGCTTGGCGTGCGCGGCGGTGGCAACGGGTTGCAGTTCGCGCTGGTCGGCAACAACTACGATACGCTGGCGAAAGCCGCTGACACGACGGTTGCGGCACTGTCGGCAGATCCGCGCTATGGCAACGTGCGTAGCAGCTACGACCTGACCCAAGCGCAGGTTCAGGTGCAGGTTGACCGTACCCGCGCTGACCAGTTGGGCATCGACATTTCCGGTCTGGGGACCACGTTGCAGGCCATGCTGGATGGCACCTCGGTTGGCGACATTGATTACAACGGCGACACCTATCCAATCTACCTGCAATCAACCAGCCAGCCGATCAACGACACCACCGATTTGGAAAACGTGTTTGCCCGCGCCGGTGATGGCCGTTTCGTGCCGATGTCCTCGCTGGTTACGATCAGCGAAAGCGCCGCCGCCCCATCGCTGACCCGCGAATCGCAGCAGCGTGCCATCGACATCACCGCCGGCCTGACCGACGGATTTGCCATCGGTGACGCCTATCAGCAATCGCACGCCCTTCTGTTGCCACAACTGCCCACCGGCGTCACAATCATCCCGCTGGCAGAGGCGGCGACCATCAGCACCAATGCCAGCGGCCTTGTCACGACCTTTGGCTTTGCCATCCTGATCATCATGCTGGTGCTGGCCGCCCAGTTTGAAAGCTTCGTCTCTGCCGGGATCATCATGGTGACGGTGCCGTTCGGGCTGGCATGTGGCGTCTTTGCGCTGTTGCTGACGGGCGGGTCGCTGAACGTCTATTCCGAAATCG
>JBDSXE010000450.1:0-3995 GCA_039926325.1 Paracoccaceae bacterium
CGACACCGGTGACCATCAGGCGGAACGGCAGTATCATCCGCATCATCCGATCCATGACCCCATCGCTCATCTTTGCGGTCCTCCAGATCGGCTTTGGCAACAGACGTGCCTCGAATTCATCCGCCAACGCGTTCAGATGCGGCTTCAGCGCGTCATCCGGCAACGGCACCAAATCGCCGCGCAGATGCACCGCGATGTAATTCCAAGTTGGCACCTGATCCGCAACGCCATACCAATCGGGCGAGACATAAGCGTCCGGCCCCACCACAGCCAGCACCGCCTTTGCAGGCAAACCGCCGCGAACGACGCCATTCGATCGCGCCAAGTGCAGGTCGGCATAACTACCATCAGCTGCCAGCAAAAACGGCACATGCGCCAGTAAAGGCCCGTCTGCCGCATTCACCGAAAGCACACCAAACCCCCGTCCCCGTGCAAACTCCAAGTTCTGCGCGTCGGTCGCTTTGCGAAAGGCGGGGTTCGGGTGCATTGAAATCTCCTGCAATATCAAATGAAAAAGCCGCCGAAGGTTCCCCCTGGCGGCCAATCACCCGTACTGAACGCGGCTCAACCCTGACGGGCCTTGTAGCGTTTTTGCGTCTTGTTGATCACATAGACGCGGCCTTTACGGCGCACGACTTGGCAATCGCGATGACGCGTCTTCAGCGAACGGAGCGAGTTTGCAACCTTCATGGTGCCCTCCCTTGTCGCGGCGCGTCTTCGCGCCAGTTGAAAACCGTAGCCACCCGAAGGTGGCGGCGAATGGTGGGCGGTACTGGGATCGAACCAGTGGCCACTACGATGTCAACGTAGTGCTCTACCGCTGAGCTAACCGCCCACGTCCCTAACCATCCCGCCCGTACCAAATAAAAGGACGCGGGCGGAACCGCGTCGGTGTCGTGCCTATAAATAGAGTCGCGGCCCTGATCAAGGGCTTTCAGTCCGCGCGATTTAGCAGTTATACCTGTTTGAACAGAGGTGTGCATGACCCCGGAAGCATTTCGCCTGACCCGGCCCGTGCGGCAGGAAACCAGTGTGATCTTTTCCTCCCCCCATTCCGGGCGGGACTATCCAGCCGATTTCCTTGAACAAAGCCAGCTTGATCCGCATGTCCTGCGCTCTTCCGAAGACGCCTACGTCGACCGGCTGTTCGCCCGCGCCCCCCTGCACGGCGCCCCGCTGCTGTGTGCCAACGCACCCCGCGCCTACATTGATCTGAACCGCGCCGCCGATGAACTTGACCCTGCCGTGATCGAAGGCGTGGCGCGTATGGCACACAATCCGCGCATTTCCTCCGGCCTTGGCGTGATACCGCGTGTCGTCGCGGGTGGCCGCGCCATCTATTCGGGCAAGATCACGCTCAAGGACGTTGAGCATCGGCTACGGCGGCATTGGCATCCCTACCATGACGCGCTGCAATCGATGGTCGAAGAAACCCATGCCGAGTTTGGCGAATCGATCCTCATCGATTGCCATTCCATGCCGCATGAGGCGATTGACGCTCACGCTCGTCCCGGCCAGCCCAAACCCGACGTGGTCCTTGGCGACCGCTTCGGTGCCGCAGCGGGGCGCGAGGTTGTCGATCAGATCGAATCCGCTTTTGCCACCGCTGGTTTCCGCGTCGTCCGCAACTCGCCCTTCGCTGGTGCGTATATCGCGCAGCACTACGGTCGCCCCTTGTCGCGCAAACACGTGGTGCAGGTGGAAATCGACCGGGCCTTGTATCTGGATGAGGCTCGCGTCGAACCGGGGCCGAACTTTCCCGCTTTCTGTATCCGCATGAACCGCGTGGTCGCCGAAATTGCCCGAATTGGCCGTCGTTCGCTGCCTCTGGCCGCCGAATAGCTTGGCAGCCCCTTAAAGGAGCCTGATATGCGTATGCTCGCCCTGACCTTCGCCCTACTTGCCACGCCTGTCTTAGCCGAAGATCGCTGGATGTCGGTTCCAGTGCCTCCGCCAATGCCCACCCCGATTGCCAGCGGCATGGCGCCGGTCAATGGGATCAGCATGTATTTCGCCACTTTTGGTGCGGGCAAACCGGTACTGCTGATTCATGGTGGTCTCGGCAATGCCGACATATGGTCCAATCAAGTCATCGACCTGATGAAAGACCACCTCGTGATCGTGGCCGACAGCCGCGGTCACGGCCGTTCAACCCGGAACGAAGAACCCTTTGGCTACGACCTGATGTCCGCGGATTACCTGGCACTGCTGGATTACCTCAAGATCGAAAAGGTTGATCTTGTAGGGTGGTCCGATGGCGGCATCATTGGCCTCGACATCGCGATGGGCCACCCAGAGCGTCTGAGCCACCTGTTCGCGCAGGCAGCCAACATCACTACCGATGGGGTCAATCCCGGCGTGGCGACCGACACGGTGTTCGGCAGCTATATCGACTGGATGTCCAAGGATTACGCCAAGATGTCGCCGACCCCTGACCAGTTCGACGCCTTCGTGACCCAGATTTCCAACATGTGGGCAACGCAGCCGAACTGGACCGACGCTCAGGTCGCCGCAATCAAGGTGCCGACCGCTATCGTGGCCGGCGATCACGACGAGGCGATTCTGCGTGCCCATACCGAGAAAATCGCCGCCATGATCCCGGGTGCGAAACTGGTGATCCTGCCGGACGCCAGCCACTTCGCGATGCTTCAGGCACCCGCCGAATACACCGCTGCCGTTCGGGCCTTGATCGACAACTAGCGCAGCGCCCGGCCCTTGATGATCGCCTCCGTGCCGAACCGGGCGCGGATGGCGTCTGCCGCGCGTTCCGCCTTGGCGCGTTTGCGAGCATCGGGGTCAAGCAGGTCGCCGGACAGGTCGGCCTCGGCTTCGGGCGCTAGGTCGCTAATGCCGACGCCGATCAAACGAAATGGCCCGATGGTTCCCACATGATCAAACAGGTCGCGTGCCGCGCGGTAGATGCGGTCGGTCAACTGGGTCGGATCGGGCAGGGAATGACGGCGGCTGACCAACTGGAAATCGCCGCACTTCAGTTTCAGCGTGACGGTGCGGCCTGCAAGCTGCTTGGCTTTGGCGCGGTCCGCGACTTGTTCGGAGAGACGCCAGATGTGGCCGTCCAGCAGGTCGGGGTCGGAGGTGTCTTCGTTGAACGTGGTTTCCTTGGAGATCGACTTCAGCTTTTCATCCCGGTTCACCCGCCGGGTGTCCATTCCTCTTGCAAGGTTCCACAACCTGTCCCCGGTGCTGCCAAAACGGGCGGTGAGGTCGGGGCGGTCCCATCTCAGCAGGTCAGCGATGGTTCGGATGCCGGCGGTTTCCAGCGCGGTTTGGGTTGCGGTTCCGACGCCCCAGATGATCCGCACCGATTTGGGTTTCAGGAATGCCTCCGTCTCGGCCTTGCCGACGATGGAGAAGCCGCGGGGTTTGTCGAGGTCGCTGGCGATCTTGGCGAGGTATTTGTTGTGGGACAGGCCGATGGAGGCGGTGAGGTTCAGTTCGGACTCGATCCGCTGGATCAGGCGGGCCAGCATGACGGCGGGGGGGGCGCCGTGGAGGTTGGTGGTGCCGGTCAGGTCGAGGAAGGCTTCGTCGAGGGAGAGGGGTTCGATGGCGGGGGTCAGGGTTTCCATCATCGCGCGAATTGCTCGGCTGGCTTCGATGTAGGCGGGGAAGCGGGGTTTCACCACGATGGCTTGCGGGCAGAGTTTGAGGGCCTGAAACATCGGCATCGCTGATCTGACGCCGTGGATTCGGGCGAGGTAGCAGCAGGTGGAGACGACTCCGCGGTGGCCGCCGCCTACGATCACGGGATGATCCCGCAGGGCAGGATTGTCGCGCTTCTCTACGCTGGCATAGAAGGCGTCGCAATCCATGTGGGCGATGGAGAGGGTGGTCAGTTCGGGATGGGACAGGAGCCGGGGCGACCGGCAGGCGGGACAGCGGGCCGGGGACGGCTCGGGCAGGAGGGTCAGACAATCGCGGCACAGGGTGGGCATGGGGGGGAGGATAGCATGGCGGAGGAGGGTGTGAAATGG
>JBDSXE010000451.1:0-2721 GCA_039926325.1 Paracoccaceae bacterium
CGATAGAGAGCAAAGGATCAGCTATGGGATTTGGTAACAGCTTTGCCCGGCCAGTCGGTCACCTTCGGCTAGACTTCGGCAACGATACCGGAAAAGGTACAGTAGGCAATCTCTCGGCGATCGAACAGATCGGCGACACACTTTGGTTAGCCGATGACGAATCCGCAGGCATTGACCGGCTGGTGACGGCAGATTATGCGAATTACACGGGACACAGACGCTTTGCGCTCAGTGATTTCTTTGCACTGCCAGGCGGACCCGATCAGGAAGTCGACCTCGAAGGCTTGGGCGTGGATCGCGAACGAAGTCGGCTCTGGATGGCAGGGTCACACAGCCTCCGCCGTGGCAAACCGACGAACTCCAACGACGAAGCTGCGGCAGCCATGGATTTGAGCCGGATCGACCGGCAAGCAAACCGCTTTCTGCTTGGCTATGTTGAAATAAATGCCGGGACGCAAACGCCAGAGCCGCTTAAGGGAAGTGCGGCGGCATTACCCTTCTACGCCACGACTGCACACCTTTGCGATATGCTCCGCGGGGACCCGCTTTTGTTTCCGTTCCTCACGATCCCGTCGAAAGACAATGGATTCGATATCGAAGGGTTGGCGGTTAGCGGCGATACTGTTTTTCTTGGGCTGCGGGGCCCCGTTTTGCGTGGATGGGGAATTGTTCTGCAACTCTGCCTTGATCCCAACGGCAATGGTGGACTGGTGCCGCGTCTGTTCAATGCTGACAACCGTGGGTATCTGCGCCACCTCGTCGATTTGGGCGGTCTGGGTGTGTGTGACCTTTGCCTGCAGGGCGACGATCTTCTGATACTGGCCGGTCCCACAATGGCCCTTGATGGGCCGGTGAAACTGTTCCGCTGGCGGAATGCAGTGCACAGCACCTTCGACCGTCGCATCGATGGCAATGGGCTGCAGCTTTTGTTTGAGATTCCGTCGGGCGACCGCGTCGATCATGCAGAGGGGATTGCGCTGTTCATGGCTCCGGATCAAGAGCCGCGCCTCGTGATCGTCTATGACAGTCCGGCTCGGAGCCGGCAGCATGATGGCAAATATTTTGAGGCCGACCTTTTTGCAATCCGATGAAACGGGCGTGCCAAGACTTTCGAGCCAATCGCTAAAGGCCAAGGGAAAAGTCGGCGTATGGAATCACTCCCAAACAGATGATCTGACGAGAATGTTCCATCCCGGGTAATCACATAGATACTCGGTGGTGTACGTTTTTCATTGCAAGATCGATTCTGAGGGACATTCTGAGCGGAGCCCGGCCATGCGGATACGTCTTCACAAGCAGACAACGCCGCATCTGTTATAGCGATTGTCGCGAGATTTTTGCCCCAAACGAACACAACCCTAAAAATGTCTCAGTGGTTTCGAATCGTTTCATCGTTGCTACGGATAGAACGTTTCATCTTGCCAGATCCGGGCCGAAGGCCTTTAGAATCTCGATGGGTGTGCGCAGCGAAGATTGGGATAGTCCATTCGCCGAAACAGGGCGCTCGCCATATCGCCGCCAGTCGACCGCCTGCACCGATTTCCAAAGCGTTGACAGCTGGTCTGAGCGACTTGCGGCAATGCGCTGCTGTTCTGCATCAAGGGGCGTGAACTTGCGGCGGATTTCCTCCTCCCGGAACTGTTCCGCGAGATGCCCATACGTGAGCTGGACGGTGTCGGTGCCTGCGTGACCGAACTGTCGGGCAACTATGTCAAGTGAGACGCCAGCTCGGATCAGATCGCTTGCGTAAGTGTGCCGCAACCCGTGAAACACAAAGGTCCGTGGCAGTTCGGCTTGCGACACCGCACGTCGGAAGAGGTTTGTGTGTTGTCGTCGCCATGGTTTGCCCATGTCAGAACGCAGAACAAGTTCGTCGGGAGTCTTGCCTTCACAGCAAGACAGAAAGAAAGCCATTCCTTCATCGGGCAGGAACACAAAACGTGAGGGGCTGCGCTTGAACGGTCCGATGCGGAGACCATACACTTGGTAGGCCACATCCTCGACGCGCAGCCCAGCAAGTTCTCCAACACGACATCCCGAATATAGGGGGGCGAGACAGAGTTTGCGCAATGCAGGAGTGCATCGTTCGAGAAGTCTTCGACATTCGTCTCGGTTGAGAAAGGTCAGTCGAGGGGAATGGTTCACGGATACTCGCTTGAGACTGCGCCAAGGCCGTTCGGACTGAATGTGCCCGCTCTCCCAAGCCAGTTGAAACGCAACGCGCATGATGGTGATAAGAGAGTTGTATGTACGCTTGCGCCGACGCAATTCGTCAGCCGAAAGCTGTTCCAACGTGACGTTGCCCTGTTCTGCCTGGAACCCGTACTTCGGTCGCCGCTCGATCACCCGCACCGCAAGAATTTGAAGGTGCCGGGCGCTGAAATCCTCAAGCGGCACGAAAATAAGATCACTTGTAATATGGCGATTGATGAGTACCAGATTGTTGTAGTGACCTCCTGCGGAGCGGGCGAGCTTGGTCCAGATCGTGAAATCGTGGAGCGCGTGGCCGACAGTGTAAACACCGCCAAATGGGGAGAAGTTCACGGTATCGGTCCTAACAACCGGACCAGCAACGGAAAGATTGCCGCCCACTTCCAAGTCGTCGAACCAGTCAAACGCCAAAGAAATGGCGTGTTCTGCTGTGATTGCTCCTCTGCCGAGGTCAAGCGCTGGCCCAATGCAATGCTGAACGTATCTCTTGTCTGCGGTCAGGACGCGGGC
>JBDSXE010000452.1:0-4505 GCA_039926325.1 Paracoccaceae bacterium
ACAGTCGCCGAATCCGTGTCCCATATGTCCCCAGAATTTGCAGGGGCCAACCCATGAAAAAAGTCTACCCATCCGCTGCGGCCGCACTTGACGGTGTGCTGTTCGACGGCATGCTGATTGCCGCGGGCGGCTTTGGCCTGTGCGGCATTCCCGAACTGCTGATCGATGGCATCCGGACGGCGGGCACTAAGAACCTGACCATCGCCTCGAACAACGCGGGCGTGGACGGTTTCGGCCTTGGCGTTCTGCTGGCGACACGGCAGGTCAAAAAGATGATTTCGTCCTACGTTGGCGAAAATGCTGAATTCATGCGGCAATACCTGTCCGGCGAGCTAGAGCTGGAGTTCAATCCCCAAGGCACGCTGGCCGAACGCCTGCGTGCCGGTGGTGCCGGTATCCCCGGTTTCTACACGCGCACTGGCGTTGGCACGGTGATTGCTGACGGCAAAGAGCACAAGGATTTCGACGGCAAGACCTATATCCTGGAGCGCGGCATCGTTGCCGATCTTGCCATCGTCAAGGCATGGAAGGCCGATCCGTCCGGCAACCTCGTCTTCCGCAAGACCGCGCGCAACTTCAATCCGCCCGCCGCCACCTCGGGCAAGATTTGCGTGGTCGAGGTGGAAGAGATTGTGCCGCTCGGTTCCCTTGACCCCGACAAGGTTCACCTGCCCGGAATTTATGTTCACCGCATCATTCAGGGCGACCACGAAAAGCGCATCGAAAACCGGACTGTCCGGAAAAGGGAGGTTTAGGCCATGTGGGACCGCAATCAGATGGCCGAACGCGCTGGCAAAGAGCTGCAGGATGGCTGGTACGTCAACCTTGGCATCGGCATCCCGACCCTTGTTGCCAACTACATCCCAAAGGGCGTCGAGGTTACGCTGCAGTCGGAAAACGGTATGCTTGGCATGGGGCCATTTCCGTTTGACGGTGACGAAGATCCGGATCTGATCAACGCGGGCAAGCAAACCATCACCGAATTGCCGCAAACCGCCTATTTCGACAGCGCGCAGTCCTTCGCGATGATCCGGGGTGGCAAGATTGCGATGGCCATCCTCGGCGCGATGGAGGTTGCCGAAAACGGTGATCTCGCCAACTGGATGATCCCGGGCAAGCTGGTCAAGGGCATGGGCGGCGCGATGGACCTTGTGGCAGGTGTGGGCCGTGTTGTTGTTGTGATGGACCACACCTCCAAACATGGCGAGTCCAAGGTGCTGAAAGCCTGCACGCTGCCGCTGACGGGCAAGGCCGTGGTCAACCGCATTATCAGCAACCTCGGGGTGCTGGATGTGGTGGCGGGTGGTCTGAAAATCGTCGAATGCGCGGATGGCGTGACCGAAGCCGAACTGCGCGCTGCAACAGAGGCGACAATCATTGGCTGATCACATCGTCACCCGCGAAATAACGGACTACAAAGGCCGCTACGTCATCCGGCTTGGTGGCGCAGAGGCAGAGCTGACCTATTCGATCACTACCCCAGAACTGGTGATCGCCGATCATACCGAAGTGCCCGACAGCTTTCGCGGTACTGGCGCGGGGCTGGCACTGGTCACGCAACTGGTGGCTGATGCGCGCAAAGAAGGCTTCAAGATCATGCCCCTGTGCCCCTTCGTGAATGCACAGCGCAAAAAGCATCCCGAATGGGCGGACGCTTTTTCGGTCTAATTGCTGGCTGAAAGCACCTTGAACACGCACGGATCACTGACCAGTTCCGGAGGGCTCAGGCACAAGCCCTGTGCCACCTGCCACGCCGCCAGCACCTTTGGTACATAGTCGCGCGTTTCGGCGTAGGGTGGCACGCCGCCGTTGGCCGTTACCGCCCCCTCGCCCGCGTTATAAGCCGCCAGTACCATGATCGGGTCGCGGTTGAACGTGTTCATCAGGAAATTGAGGTACGCGACCCCGCCCTTGATGCTTTGCACCGGGTCGGTGGCATCGGTGACGCCGAATCGGGTGGCAGTCGCCGGGATCAACTGCATCAACCCCTGCGCGCCCGCAGAACTGACCGCTTCGGGGTTGCCCATGCTCTCGATCCCGATCACCGCCAGCACCAATGCGGGAGATACGTTGGTGCCGATGGTGGCCTTCAAAATCTCTGTCCCATAGTTCTGCGCCAGCCCCTGCATCGCCTGCAACCGCGGTGCTGTAACGCTTGACCCGCCTGGCCCCTGGGTCAGCGCGGCCATTGCCATCGGGAAGCGCCCGTCTGCCGCATCCCGCGCAACGGGAACCGTGTTCCAGAACCAGTCATAATGCGCGCCCGCCGGCACCACCGGGTCCAGCGGCTTTTCGGGCTGCGGCGGTTGATCGTCATGCGGGGGATTGGGATCGACCTTCGGCAACGCCGCCAACAGCCGCGCCTGTTCCGCCGGGTCGATCTGCACTTTGATCCGCTTGCCGACCTGTGCGTCAGCCGCCGACATCATATGGAAGGTGAAGTCGGCTTTGCCGGGCAGCGCCTCTGCCAAGCCAAGGGCGGGCGTGACCGCCAATACGGCAGTCAGCTGCAATACTGTCCATTTCATCGGTGTTTGTCTGCCCGATTGCTATTGTTGCGGGCAGCATGGCAGAAAACATGGGCAAATTCTACTCAGGCTAGGCAAAACCGCAGGAATGCTGCCTGAATTACAACGATTCCGGCGATCGGGCCGCAAGAGGTTCGCGCTTTCCATTTTTATTTTTCATCATAATCAATATGTTAGCGTAATTTTTTGCACAAATCCGCGCTTCGCAGAAATTCCTTGTCTGCTCCGCATTGTCGCCACGATTCACTGTCTAATTACACACATGCCGAGACGGAACGCGGCGGAAAAGAAATCGCGACGAGCAGCCGACCCGGATAGAAATTAAACTGCAACATCCTCTGAAAGGGAAACAACCATGAAACTTTTGAACCTCTTCAAGACCTTTAAATCCGACGAATCTGGTGCCGTGACCGTTGACTGGGTCGTTCTGACCGCTGCGATCGTTGGCCTGGGCATGGTCGTTATGACCACTGTTGGCGGCGGCATCCAGACTTTGGCGAACAGCGTTGCTACCGACGTTGGCGGTCGCACCTCCGGCTACGTCAGCGCCCCGTAATTCACTGACCCCTCTTGGGGGTCAACCTACCACAAAAGGCCGCGTCCAAAAGGATGCGGCCTCTTTCATTGCTGACGCACCCAGCGATCCCCATTCCGGCCATTCTCGTGCCCCACTTTCGTCGTGAAGCAGTGCAATGGTGCCCGCACCAACCGCCGGTGATCACATTAGCGTCTGCTCGATGACACCGAAAAAGGACAAGCCGATGGAATATGCCTTCACTAATTTCTGTCAGGATGATTGCGGTGCAGTCACCATCGACTGGGTGGTTCTGTCAGCCGCCATCATCGGCATCGGGATGCTTGTGCTAACGCCTATCGCGCTAAGCACCGATAGTGTTTCGCAAAGTGTGGCAAACGATATCGGCGGACTGAATTCTGGCTACGGAAACAACAACTAACTTGATATTGGCCGCGGGTCTGTGGCTTTGGCTAAAGAGGTGATATGATGAGAACGATGTTCGGACTGGTCTTGGTGATTGGCCTCGCACTTGCGAGCTTTGCCGTCTACATGGCCAACAATTATTTCAGTCAGACGCAGGCCGCTTTGATCCACGAACGCGAATTGCGCTCCAAAACCGGCCCTCTGGTAGAGGTTTACGTTGTCAACAAAGCCAAGAACTACGGCGACATGCTGACCAAGGACGACGTGCAGTTGATCTACTGGCCGCAAGACGCCTTGCCGGACCATATCTTCATGGATGCGGCGACGCTTTTCCCCGACGATGGCAAAACGCCGCGTTATGTAATGCGCCAGATGGAAAAATTCGAACCCGTCTTGGCCGAAAAAGTAACCGAACCCGGCCAGATGGCGGGGCTGACGGGCCAGTTGGCCAAGGGTCAGCGCGCCTTTGCCATCAAGGTGGACGTGGCTTCGGGCGTGTCCGGTTTTGTGCAACCAGGCGACCGGGTAGATGTCTACTGGACCGGCACGATTGACAGCAACAATGGCGACATGACCCGACTGATCGAAAGCGGCGTCAAGATAATCGCGGTCGACCAGACCGCAGATGGTGGCAACGGATCTGCCGTTGTTGCGCGCACCGTTACAGTTTCCGCCTCGCCCGAACAGGTAGCGCGACTGGCCCAAGCCGCCGCCACCGGCAAGCTCGCCCTGTCGCTTGTCGGCACGACAGATGCCTCGGTGGCAGACGCGAATGGCAAGATCGAGGTCGACAGCAATGGGCTGTTGGGCATCACGGAACAACAGGTCGCTGCTGTGCCAGAAGCACCGAAGGTATGCTCTATCAAAACCCGCAAGGGTGCCGATGTGGCAGATACACCGATCCCCTGCACCAACTAAGCGGGACGCACGACGACGAACGGCCCTACAATATGTTGTAGGGCCGTTCTCTTTTTTCGCAAAAGGCAGCAGGCTGTTGCAGGTAATCCACATAAGAAACAGCCTCCAACCTTTTGATT
>JBDSXE010000453.1:0-3602 GCA_039926325.1 Paracoccaceae bacterium
GATGTCGATGGATTTTATTCGGCCAACCCCAAAGAAGACCCATCCGCCCAACGCTTTGATCTGGTTGAGACAATTACACCGGAGATCGAGGCGATGGCGGGCGATGCGATTTCCGCATTTTCCAAGGGCGGTATGAAAACCAAGCTGCTTGCTGCGAAGACGGCGGTGGCAGGTGGCTGCGCGATGGCGATCATGGAAGGGTCGACCTTGCGGCCACTGACCGCACTAGCCAAGGGGGCGAAATGCACTTGGTTTGTGGCACAAGGTGACCCGCAAGTTGCCCGCAAACGCTGGATCAACGCGATGAAGCCGCGCGGCGAATTGCGGCTGGACGCGGGTGCGGTCACGGCGCTGCGGGCGGGTAAGTCGCTGCTGCCTGCGGGTGTCAAAGTGGTTTCCGGCAGCTTTGGCCGTGGTGATCCTGTGGCGATCCTTTCGCCGGAAGGCATTGTTCTGGGCAAGGGCCTGGTGCGGTATACTGCATTGGAAGCGAAGGCGATTGCCGGACATCGGTCAGGCGAGATCGAGGCGATTTTGGGCTATCCGGGCCGCGCGGCGCTGGTGCATCGGGATGACATGGTAATTTGAGGCGTAGCAACTAACGCCCGGATATTTGCAGGCAGATGACATGGACGGACAAATCTCTGATCTGATACGACAAATCGGTGCCAAGGCGCGGGCGGCGGCGGCCGAATTGGCCTATGCTTCGCAGGAACGAAAGTATGCCGCACTTATCGGCGCCTCGCACGAAGTCTGGAACCGGCGGCAAGCAATTCTGGACGCCAACTGCGAAGATCTGTTTTACGGCGAGGAAAAGGGTCTGAGCCCGGCGATGATCGACCGACTGACGTTGGACGAAGGCCGTATCCGTGGGATGGTCGATGCTTTGCGGGCGGTGGCAGAGCAAACGGATCCCGTTGGCCGTATCCTGGCTGAATGGGATCGACCAAATGGCCTGCATATTCAACGCATCTCGACCCCGTTGGGTGTCATCGGGGTGATCTATGAAAGCCGTCCGAATGTAACTGCCGATGCCGGAGCGTTGTGTCTGAAGGCGGGCAATGCGGTGATTTTGCGTTGTGGATCGGATAGTTTCAACACGTCGACGCTGATCCACGAATGCATGGTGGCGGGGCTGAAACAGGCACGTCTGCCGGAGACCGCGATCCAACTGATCCCGACGCGGGACCGGCAGGTCGTAACCGACATGCTGCATGCGATTGAATTCATTGATGTTATCGTTCCGCGCGGAGGCAAAGGTCTGGTGGGGTTGGTGCAACGTGAAGCGCGGGTCCCGGTTTTCGCCCATCTGGAGGGGATTTGCCACATCTACGCCGACCGCGATGCCGACCTGGAAAAGGCGCGACGGGTCGTCATCAACTCCAAGACCCGCCGGACCGGGGTTTGTGGTGCGGCGGAGTGTTTGTTGATCGACTGGCAGTTCTACACAAAGCACGGGACAGTGTTGGTCGAGGACTTGTTAAAAGCCGGGATCGAGGTGCGGACTGAGGGCGAGTTGCTGAAAGTCGCCGGCACGGTCAAAGCGCAACCCGATGATTTTGGGCGAGAGTTTCTGGACAAGATCATCGCCGTCAAGCTGGTCGATGGCGTGGATGCAGCGATTGCACACATCAAACGCTATGGCTCCAGCCATACAGAAGCGATTTTGACCGAAAACGATCAGACGGCTGCGAAGTTTTTTCAACGCTTGGATTCGGCGATTCTGATGCGTAACGCCTCGACCCAGTTCGCCGATGGTGGAGAGTTCGGGATGGGCGGCGAGATTGGCATTGCGACGGGAAAACTGCACGCGCGCGGGCCGGTCGGGGCGGAACAACTGTGCTCGTTCAAGTACCTGGTCACCGGAGATGGCACGATCAGAAGCTGAGGCGGATTTCCGTTTCGCTGAACTCGGTCGTCAATCGCAAACGGCGGCGAGCAATCTCTTGCGCGACCAACGGGAATTGCACCTGGGCGGGCGTGAACTCTGTCGCGGTCGCGGCACTTACCAGAACCTCCCATAGCTCGGGCATGATTTTCAATCGAGGGGCTTGCCCGGTGATGATCCAGCGGCCATCCGAAACCGCGACATAGATGCGGCCACCATAGGGCATCGCATTTTCAAGGCATTGAATTAGCAAGAAAATCACTTTGACATCGGCGCGCGGCAAATCCGCTGCAGTTTCCCAGTCGATCTGTAGCCGCCCGCCGCGTGTCATGTCGGACAAGACGGACCGCACTTCCGCACGAGAAAGCCGCTGATCTCCAATCACACTACCATAGGCCACGCGAAAGAAACGGATGCGCGCACCGGCGTTGCCAACACTTTCCGAAATAAGCGCGACTTCCGGCCCGGAAACGCTGCCGTCCATCATCAAAAGCTCCAGCCCATTGCTGATCGCGCCGATCGGGCTGATAAGATCGTGGCAGATGCGGGAGCCAAGCAGGGCGGCGAGGTCTGGCTTGTCCGGCATGGTTGGTCCTTTGAGTGGAGGGGTGATGCGGTCGATGCTGGAGCCAGGAATGCTGGTGCGCCACCCATCCCAGCCTGATTGGGGGCTGGGGCAGGTACAGTCCAACATCGGCAACAGAGTCACGGTCAATTTCGAACATGCAGGCAAAGTCGTGATCGATGCGCGCCAAGTCGACCTGACGCCAGTCTTCGATAGTTGAGTGATCATGCTGACAATACAGAGATATTCAATCCCTGATTGAGAAATGCCACGCCGTCACAATAGGTTACAGCCGCGTCATGGTCAGGTTGCATTGACCGGGCAGACGTCCTAAGGCACCTTTCGTTTGACTGGAGCTGACTTGCCCACAGATATGACCACCTTGATTGCAGATGACGCCGTTTTGTCCTTGCGGCTGGCGCGCGATGAGCGTGATTTGCAGGCCGCGCAACGTCTACGTTACGAGGTATTCGTTAACGAATTGGGTGCAAATGGGCCATTGGTCGATCATGAAGCGCGATTGGAACGCGATGAGTTCGACCCGTTCTTTGATCACCTGCTGCTGATCGACAACCGCCGCGATCCGGCACTTTTGCAAGACGTGGTAGGGGTTTACCGGTTATTGCCGCCCGAAGGCCTGGCGGCGGCGGGTCGATACTATTCCGAAGACGAGTTTGACCTTTCGGTATTGAAGGCGTCCGGGCGGCGGCTTTTGGAGTTGGGGCGGTCTTGTGTACACCCAGATATGCGCGGTGGGGCGGCAATGTTTCTGCTGTGGAACGGGCTGGCCGATTATGTGCTGGAGCGGCGGATCGAGGTGATGTTTGGCGCCGCCTCGTTTCACGGCTTCGAGGTGAACACTTTGGCGCAACCTCTTGCATTTCTTCACCATTTTCATCGTGCCCCCGACGGATTGCGCGTGACTGCTCGCCCAGAGCAGCGGCAGGAAATGGATTTGCTGCCGGTCGGGGCTGTTGACCGCAAGGTCGCGTTATCTGGGATACCGGCGCTGATCAAAGCGTATTTGCGGCTGGGAGGACACGTCAGCGACGGTGCGTGGATTGACAAGGATTTCAACACCTTGGACGTGTGCCTTGTGATGGATGCCGCGCGGATGAGCGTCAAGCATCGCGATTTCTACACCCGCAA
>JBDSXE010000454.1:0-10148 GCA_039926325.1 Paracoccaceae bacterium
TGGCCCGGGAAAAGTGCATAAGGCGGTCATTTCGCTGAAAAAACACGCACAAACCCGGTCTGTCCCCTCCATCGGACCTGCGCTATCTTGGCAAACATGGCCCGCGAACCGCTTTTGACCTTCACACCCAACGGCATCTACTGCCCGGATGGCGATTTCTTCATCGACCCAAGCCGCGCCGTCGACCGCGCTTTGGTGACGCATGGCCACTCCGACCACGCGTATCGCGGCCATAACGCCTACCTTTGCACCCACGCGGCCTTGCCTGTCATCCGCAACCGTCTTGGTCGAATCGTGGCTGAGGGGATTGCCTACGGCGAACCCCGCCAGATCGGGCGCGTCACCGTTAGCTTCCACCCCGCAGGCCACGTCCCCGGTTCCGCCCAGATCCGGGTAGAGCGTGGCGGCGAGGTCTGGGTCGTCTCCGGCGACTACAAGACAGAGGCGGACGGGTTGTGCGAGCCGTTCGCCCCCATCCGCTGCCACACGTTCATCACCGAATGCACCTTTGGCCTGCCGATATTCCAGTGGCGGCCAGAGACGGAAATCCTGACCCAGATCGCGGACTGGTGGGCGAGAAACGCCGCCCAAGGCCGCATATCCATTTTAGCCGCCTACAGTTTCGGCAAGGCGCAGCGGCTGATGGCAGGCATCCCGCCACAAGGTCCGATCCACACCCATCCGGTGGTCGAAGATATTACGGAAATCCTGCGCGAACAGGGCTACCGTCTGCCCCCGACCCACCCCATCACCGACCAACCCGTCCCTCGCAACGCCCTCGTCATCGCGCCGCCGAATGTCCTCAGCAACGACTGGGCGCATCCGCTGGCCCCCTATGCCACCGGTTTCGCCTCCGGGTGGATGGCCCTGAATGCCCGCCGTAAATCGGTCGAGGCAGCGTTTACCTTGTCCGACCATGCCGATTGGCCCGGCCTGAACCATGCCGTCCGCGCCACCGGCGCAGAGCGCGTCTTTGTCACCCACGGCTACACCGAACCCTTCTATCGCTGGCTGCGGCAGCAAGGCTATGATGCGGGGATCGTTCAATGATCCGCTTTGCCGCCATGCTCGCGGCCCTGCCACGCGACCAAAACGCCCTGCCCATCTACCTGCAAACCGCGCCGGAAACCGACCGCGACGCCTGCTTGACCCTGCTGAACGGCAATCGCCCTCATCGCATCGCAACACTCAACACAATCACCCAGTGGGCTGCCGACGCCGCCGCAATCCCCGACTGGTTGTTTGCGGCCTCGCTCGCCGCCTCTGGTGACAAGTCTGAAACCGCTGCACTGATCCTGCCGCCACCTATCGGCACACCACCCACCTTGGCCGAGCTGCTGCACGCCCTCGCCACCGCCACCCCAATCACCGCCCATGCCACCCTGATCGCCCTCTGGTCGCGCTTACCTGCAGACGCCCGCCGCATCGTGAACCGCCTTGCCAGCGGTACCTTTCGCACCAGCCTGCCCACTGCGCCACCCTCCCCATCTCCAAACCCGCAAACCATCCTGGCCGTGATGACGCTGGTGCAGCCTGCCATCCCGGAAATCACCCTCGCGCTCTGGCACGACGGCATAGCGATACCTATCGCCCGTGTTCTCCTGACCCTGCAAGAGACCGCCGAGGTCCTTGCCTGGACTCGCACCAACACCACCAACCGTTTCGGCCCCATATCCCAAGTCCCACCGACTTTGGTGTTTGAACTTAGCTACGACGGCACCACTCCCAACCGGCGCCGCAAATCCGGGCTGGACCTGATCAACCCCCGCCTCATCGCGCTGCACCGAGATGCGGTCGCTGCCGAATTGCACCAGCTTGCACAGCCCTTCCTTCGCCCCTAGATAACGCCTGTCCCATTCAAGAGGTTTGCCATGCAATTCCCCCGCCCGCTTTTCGATGCCAATGCCGCGTCTGGTTCGTTGGGCAATCTGCCTGAATGGGATCTGACCGACCTATACCCCGCGCCCGACAGCCCCGAATTTGCACGCGACATGAGCTGGCTGAAACAGACCTGCACCGGGTTTGCTGCGTCTTACGAAGGCAAACTCGCCAGCCTTTCCGCCGACGCCATGCTGGATTGCGTGCAGTCGTATGAGAAGATCGACATTGTCGCGGGTCGCGTCATGTCCTACGCGGGCCTGCGCTACTATCAGAACACGATGGACAGCGACCGGGCCAAGTTCATGGCCGACGCGCAGGATCAAGTCACGGATTTCACCACCTCATTGGTGTTTTTTACGCTTGAATTCAACCGCTTGGACGATGCCCATCTGGACAAGGTTCTGGCTGAAAGCGCCGCTCTCGCCCGCTACAAGCCCGTGTTCGATCGCATGCGCGCCATGCGCCCCTACCAGTTGTCCGACGAACTTGAGAAGTTCCTGCACGACGAATCTGTCGTCGGTGCCTCCGCCTGGAACCGCCTTTTTGACGAGACGATGGCAGGGCTGATGTTCGCGGTCGCGGGGCAAGACGACGACCAGAGCCTTGAGGCGACACTGAACCTTTTGACCGACTCTGACCGGACCAAGCGTGAGGCGGCTGCCCATGCGCTGGCGGCAGTATTCGACAAGAACATCAAACTCTTCGCCCGTGTCCACAACACCTTGGCGAAAGAAAAGGAAATCCACGACCGCTGGCGCAAGATGCCATCGCCGCAGGCTGGCCGTCACCTGTCAAACCATGTCGAGCCGGAGGTAGTAGAGGCTTTGCGGAACGCGGTTGTCGCCGCCTATCCCAAACTCAGCCACCGTTACTATCGCCTCAAGGCAAAATGGATGGGCCTGGACAAACTTCAAGTCTGGGATCGCAACGCCCCCCTGCCGATTGAGACTCCTCGGCTGGTTGACTGGGAAGAGGCGCGGAAAACCGTGCAGGACGCCTATGGCGCCTTCGATCCCCGGATGGCCGAATTGTCAGAGCCCTTCTTCACCAAAGGCTGGATCGACGCTGGCGTCAAACCCGGCAAGGCTCCGGGTGCCTTTGCCCATCCCACCGTTACCACCGTTCACCCCTATGTCATGCTGAACTACCTCGGCAAACCGCGCGACGTGATGACGCTGGCCCACGAACTTGGCCACGGTGTCCATCAGGTGCTGGCAGCGGGTCAGGGCGAACTTTTGTCCTCCACCCCCCTGACCCTAGCAGAAACTGCAAGTGTCTTTGGCGAGATGCTGACCTTCCGCAAGTTGCTGGATGGTGCCAAAACCCAAGCCGAACGTAAGACCCTGCTGGCTGGCAAGGTCGAAGACATGATCAACACCGTGGTCCGCCAGATCGCGTTCTACGATTTCGAATGCAAACTCCACGCCGCCCGCGCCAAGGGAGAGTTGACGCCGGACGACATCAACGCGCTTTGGATGTCCATTCAGGCTGAATCCCTGGGTGATGCCTTTGAATTCATGGACGGATACGAAACGTTTTGGGCCTATATCCCGCATTTCGTCCACTCACCGTTCTACGTCTACGCCTATGCGTTTGGCGACGGCCTGGTGAACGCCCTTTACGCCACATATGCCGCAGGTCTGCCGGGGTTCGAAGAAAAGTATTTCGACATGCTCAAGGCTGGCGGTTCGAAACACCACAAAGACCTGCTTGCCCCCTTCGGCCTTGACGCCAGCGACCCGAAATTCTGGGACAAGGGCCTAAGCATGATCGCGGGCTTCATCGACGAGCTAGAGGCTATGGAGTCCTAACGCCCGGTTCAGATCATCGGCAACTCGTCGAAATGCGCCCCAAGGTCGTGCAGCGGAATCTTCAGCAAGTCCTTGTGGAACTCTGCCGCGACATGGGGCGTCAGGGCCTTCGGCAGTGCATCGCGGACCAACCCCAGCATCCGGGGCCCCGTGGCAATGACGATCCTGTCGTAGCCACCCTTCGCCCATTCCGCTGCAAGCGCCGCAGTCGCCAGCCGGGCCATGTCGGCGTGCTGCAACTCTTCCCGGCTTGAATGGCCGTCCTTGTGCTGTGGCAGGATGGTGGCATCAGCCGCCGCTTGGGCGATCTCGGCAAGGCCCGAGTCGCGAGTGTGGACCAGTCGATAGCCCTGATCCGCCGCCAGCAGGTAAAGATAGGAAATCCGTTTCATCACAGCCTCCAATACGGGATTGAAGGTTCATGATCGCACAACACGCGTCAGTCGGCGTTGATCTTGGTCAATACCCTATTCCAGCGGAGTCCACGGCCACGGCTTTTCGTCATCCGCCGCCGTCTGATAGCGTGCAGCCTTGGCCAGCCAATCGCCCAACCGCTTGCCGAACCATGCCAGTTCGGAATTCGGCTTGCCTTGCCGTGTCAGCATCAGGACAAACTGAATGACCGCGGCAGCCATCAGGATCGTCTGCGCGATGCTTAGCATGACGCCGATGATCACCATCGACAGAAGCCGCAGCCACAGGCTTTCGTCCTTCGGGGCATTCGGGTCATCCACAGGTTCGCTCCTTTTTTAAATCCGCACTAGATATGCTGCAGCGAAAGCGCGCAGCCCGTGCCTAAAGCCGTGCCGACGCGAAAACCATATCAATCATCGCCTGCGTGCCGCGCACAAATTCCAGCGGGCAGGCGTAAGGCTCGCCATCGCGCACCGAACGGCAGAACGCTTCGACCTGCAACTTGTACTGATTGACGCCCGGAAACCGCTCGATCGTCACCTTCTGACCCGGCTGGTGCAGCTCCAGTTGCGCCTGATCATGAATCGCGGCGTTAAACGGCGCATTGGCCACGCGGATCATGCCCTTTTCGCCCTGGAACACCATTTCTTGCCGATTGAACAACCGCATCGAGGTGAGCGCGGAATAGGTGAAACGCCCGCCCGGTCCTGCCAGTTCGCCCGTGACGTGTGCCCAGGTATCGACGCCGTTCTCGCGCTTCAGCTTGGCGTGCAGTTCCACCGGCTCTGCTCCGGTCACGAACCGGACAGAGCCGTAGGTATACACGCCAATATCCCGCACCCCGCCGCCGCCGGTTTCGGGCTTGTTGCGGATGTTGGTCAGATCATCACGGTTGTCGTAGGAAAAAACCGTGTCGACATGCAGCACGCGACCAATCGCACCCTCTTCCACCAGCTGTTTGGCCCGCCGCCATTGCGGATGGAAAACGATCATATAGGCTTCAGCTGCCAGTTTTCCGGCGGCATCACGGGCATGAATGATCTGATCGACTTCGTGAGCATGAAGGGCAATCGGCTTTTCGCACAGCACGTTCTTGCCCGCTGCCAGCGCCTTCAGCGTCCACAACACATGCAGATGGTTTGGCAGCGGAATGTACACCGCGTCCACCTCCGGATCGGCCAGCAGTGCCTCATAGGTGGGATGCACCTTCAGCCCGGGGCAAAACGCCTGAAAACCAGCCGCCTTTTCCGGGGATGATGTCGCCAGCGCATAAAGTTCGGCCCCGTGCGCCGCGTGAATGGCAGGCGCCATCTGTTCACGCGCGAATTTCGCAGCCCCCAGCACGCCCCATTTAACAGCCTTCATCGCGCCCTCCCCCAGTTTGAACTCAGGCTAGAAAGACTGCACCCGCGCATCAAGCGGCAAATCTCAGGATTTGGGGCGTGCCCTGCGGGCCTTGCCGCTCTGCCACAGTGCGACGATCACCACGATGGCATAGCCGACGTCCACGACAACCATCGTTTCCCACGGAAAACTCAACAGCGCCGCAACCAGCGCCACGAACGCGACAAAGACGTAGCGCACGTTTTCCGCGTAGAATGTGATCCGCTTGAACGACGGCGTCGGCACGCGGCTGATCATCAGCGCACCGATCAGCGCCATGTAAAGCGCCAGCAACGCCGGGGGCAGTTGTGGCGCATCCGGCCACATGAAGGCGACATACAACGGCAGCATGGCAAGCATGGCTCCGGCGGGCGAAGGTACGCCGGTGAAATTCGTGGCTGTCGTCTTGTCCGCATTGGGACGGTTGCCGATGTTGAACCGCGCCAGTCGCAACAGGCAGCACGAGGCGTAAATAAGCGTGGCAATCCAGCCGCCGCTTTGCAACGAATGCAGGCCCCACATGTAGATCACAAGGCCCGGAGCGACGCCAAAATTGACGAAATCCACCAGTGAATCCAGCTCCGCACCCATCTCGCTTTCGCTACGCAAAAGCCGGGCCAAACGCCCGTCCAGCCCGTCCAGCACCGCCGCCAGCAGGATCAGCGCGACGGCAATCTGAAAATTGCCGCTGATGGCAAACCGGATGCCTGTCAGTCCGGCGCACATGGCGGAAATGGTCATCAGGTTTGGCAAAAGCTGCGCCAAAGGCAATTCCGACCGGGGCTTTTGTACAGGTTCGTTCATGGCCTATTCGACCCGCGCCAGCCGGGCCGGGGCACCGGTCGACAGGTCTGCAATCACCGACTCGCCGCCGATCATCGTCTGCCCCAGCGCCCCCATCGGCGCCACACCTTCCGGCAGGTATACGTCCAGACGCGAGCCAAAGCGGATCAATCCAAAGCGGTCCCCGGTCCGCAGGCTCTGCCCGACTTGCGTGAAACACATGATGCGGCGCGCGACCAACCCGGCGATCTGCACCACCGCCAGCTTGCGGCCGTCAGGTAGTGCGATGCAAACCGAATTCCGCTCATTGTCCACACTTGCCTTGTCCAACGATGCGCTGACAAACTTGCCGGGCCGGTAGGCTATCGCCTCGATCTTGCCACCAATCGGCATCCGGTTGATGTGGCAGTTGAACACCGACATGAACACCGAAACACGGGTCAGTGGCTGCGCCCCCATCCCCAATTCAACCGGCGGCACCGCAGGCTCGATCAGGGACACAACGCCATCCGCAGGCGAAAGGATTAGACTGTCGCCAAGCGGCACTGACCGTTTGGGATCGCGAAAAAAGTAATAACACCAGATCGTCAGCACTACGCCGATCCAGCCGAGCGGACACCAGATCAGAAACAGCACCAGCGTGATCACGGCGAAAATACCGACAAAGCGGTAACCTTCGGGGTGCATCGGTTTGATGAACGTGTCCAGCAATCGCATCAGCAGCACTCCCGGTTGGGTGGACAGGCAAAGGCGCGTGATACGCGCGGGCGGCGCGAAGTTCAATCAAAACTCCGCCCCGCCGCTTGCATCACTCTGTCACGCTGGAACGACCATGCCCTTGCCGCGCGCCAGTTCCCGCATCCGGTCCTGCAGCTTTTCGAACGCCCGAACCTCGATCTGGCGAATCCGCTCGCGGCTGACGCCATAGCTCTCCGACAGTTCTTCCAGCGTGACCGGCGTTTCGGACAGGCGGCGCTTGGCCAGCACGTCACGTTCCCGGTCGTTCAGCGCCGACATTGCCTGCGACAGCAGTTCATGCCGGGTTTCGAATTCGTCCTTTTCGGCGTAATCGCCGGCCTGATCCGAATCCTCGTCCTCCAGCCAGTCCTGCCATTGCGTCGATCCTTCACCGTCCGAGCCGACCGTCGCGTTAAGTGAGGCATCGCCGCCCGACAAACGCCGGTTCATTGCGATGACTTCGGCTTCGCTCACGTTCAGATCGGTGGCGATACGCGTGACGTTTTCAGGCCGCAGATCGCCCTCTTCCAGCGCGCCGACCTTGGCCTTGGCCTTCCGCAGATTGAAGAACAGCTTTTTCTGCGCCGAAGTCGTGCCCAGTTTCACCAAAGACCACGACCGCAGGATATATTCCTGAATCGAGGCCCTGATCCACCACATCGCGTAGGTGGCCAGACGAAAGCCCTTTTCGGGATCGAACCGCTTGACGGCCTGCATCAGGCCGACGTTCGCTTCAGAGATAACCTCTGCCTGCGGCAAACCATATCCGCGATAACCCATCGCAATTTTTGCAGCCAGCCGCAGGTGCGACGTAACCATCTTGTGCGCGGCCGTGCTGTCCTGGTGGTCAACCCACCGTTTGGCCAGCATATATTCCTCTTCCGGTTCCAGAAGCGGGAATTTGCGGATTTCCTGCATATACCGATTCAGGCCCTGTTCCGGGCTTGGCGCGGGAAGATTGGCATAGGTGCTCATGTTAGACGCCCCCTGTTAGCCCCGGTGCAGTTGCGCCCCCGGGGAATTCAATCACTTATGATTCAGCACGGTCCCATTCAAGCGGTCCGAACTTCGCATCAAGTGGTAAACGAAGGATGAACCGTTTTCCGTCGCAGCAAAAGGGCCCTGTCACATCCTTCACACGCCTGTCATCGTGCGTGAATGCACATCGCTGGACAAGATTTTCGTTTTTTCTTCGCGTTGGCCTCGCCCCATCGTAGGGTTGAGCCCAGAAATTTGGGCGAAGGAACATTTCAATTGGCAAACATGGGATTCAAGAGTTGGCGGTGCGGCGCCACTGGCCCCACCACGCATGAAGAACTGCGCGAGGCGCTTATCGGACTTGCCAAGAAGAAACGTGGCGCAAAGCTGCTGTCGCAGACGTTTCTGGACGACAACATGTTCACCGGTCAGGACACCGGAACACTTGCTTCTTCCTTGACCGACAAACCTGCCACTGGCGCTACAATCCTCGTAAGTTCGATGGAGGCCACGGCGCAGAAAGAGGTGGTGAACTGGATCGAACGCGTTTCGGACAAGGCGTTCAATTACAGTGGCGGCATGTGGACCGTCGCCACGCATGGCAACATGACCAAAAGCCTGAAATCATACCAGTTCGCCACGGTTGATCAGGCCATGCTCGCCAAGATGAAACCGGACGATTTCGTCAGGAAAAGCGGCGAATGGATGATCGAATTTACCAAAAAACCGCGAATTGCCTGCCGGTTTGGCAAAGACGGCACGCCGCTGATCTACCAGATGGACTATTGACGCGCCTCACGCGCCACCTGCATCCCCAAGCCTTGCGATCAACTCTGCCATGTCGGCTGGCAGCGGCGCGTTGAACTCCAGCCTTTCACCCGTCACCGGATGATCGAACCCCAACGTCGCCGCATGCAGCGCCTGCCGGGGAAATCCGTTGCCAAGTGCCGCCGCAACTTCGCCAAAAAGCTTCGGCGCCAGCTTGCGCTTGCCGCCATAGGTCTGGTCCCCCAGCAGTCCATGCCCGACATAGGACATATGCACCCGGATCTGGCGGGTCCGCCCCGTCTCCAGCCAGCATTCCACCAGCGACGCACCGCCGAAGTCCTGTACAACCCGCGCCCGCGTCACCGCATGTCGCCCCTGCTCCCATACCACGGCTTGCCGCTGCCGGTCGGTCTTGTGCCGCGCCAGACCCGTGGCGATCCGCACGATCCCACCCGCTTCGAACGTCACACCGCGTATGCCGCGCAAGCGCGGATCGCCAGCATCAGGACGCCCGTGCACCACGGCAAGATAGCGCCGGTTAACGCTATGCGCCTCGAACTGCGCGGCCAAACCGTGATGCGCGCGGTCACTTTTCGCGACGACCAGTAGTCCGGTCGTGTCCTTGTCGATACGGTGAACGATGCCGGGGCGCCGCTCGCCGCCAATCCCCGAAAGCGTAGCGCCACAATGCGCCAGCAGCGCGTTGACCAGTGTGCCCGAGGGCGTTCCCGGTGCCGGATGCACCACCATCCCCGCAGGCTTGTCTATGACGATCAGATCGCCATCCTCCCACACCACCGACAACGGAATATCCTCTGCCTGCGTCTCGACCTCGACCGCAGGGTCCAACCGCACGACATAAACCTGCCCTTCGGCCACCTTGGCCTTGGCGTCCAACATCGCCACGCCGTTCCGCAATACCGCTCCTTCTGCGATCATCCGCATCAGTCGGCTGCGCGACAGAGCCGCGTCCTCTGGCACAAGGGCCGCAAGCGCCTTATCAAGACGGTTGGGCGCATCCGCCCCGATGGTCACGATCAGCGTGCCGTCATCATGCTGTGAGGTGGACATGCCCGGAACCCTTGATGAGCAAGCGCTTCCGCCCTCGCTGCGTTTCTTGAAACGACTGGTGACCATTTTGATGATCACCATGATCGCCGGTGTCATAACCGTGGTGGTGCTGCTTGTCACCCGCTTGCCGCATCTGGGGTCAGCCCCCGCGGTGCCGCCCCAACTTGCCTTGCCCGCAGGGACCGAGGTTGCGGCCGTCACGATGGGCATCGGGTGGATCGCTGTCGTCACCAAGGATGACCGCATCCTGATCTTCGGTGCGGATGGCAAGCTGTGGCAAGAGGTCGCTGTCCACCGCCCGGCAAGCTGAAAGCGACATCA
>JBDSXE010000455.1:0-5266 GCA_039926325.1 Paracoccaceae bacterium
ATGCGGCTTTGGCGGCTGGCGCGGGTTTTCAGGTCAGCCACCCGGATCACGTCGTCGTAAGCCATCGCATTGGCGATATACTTTGCGGCCTCTTGTGTCAGGATATGACCCTTGGCTGCGTTATCCAATGCCAGCACCGCGTCAACGCGCTCCAGATAATCTGCCCCATACGCAACATCCTGAAAATCCACGACCTTTTGTAGACCCGCGCGGGCGAGTTCGGCCACATTCGCGGGCAACCGCTGCACCCGGCTCATCAGCCCGTTCCATTCCGCCAGCAACGCTGCAGGGCCAGATGGCCCAACAGCGGCGGCCCTGACCGCCTTCACAGCGCTGGCAGGCGTCAGCGCGGCCTCGAACCCCGCCTTGAACGCCCGCAACGAGGCGTCGGCCCCCTTGCCGCCCGCCATGATCGCCGCCTCGAATGCCGCCACCGGAAACGGCAACGCGCCCGATGCCGCCAACGCCCCGAACAGCGACGCCGAAATCACCGACCCCTGCGCGATTGCCAGCGCGTCGAAATCCGCCGTGATCAGCCGGCGCGCGGCGATTTCAGCCGCCGCCAGCACCTCTGGCGTTGATGCGATGCCGTCCCCCGGCGTCATTTTTTCGCTGACCGCCAGCGCGCGGTGGGTAGAGGTGATCAGCGTGGTCCGGTCCGGCGTGACAAAGCCGCGAATGATCGACCGCCCCGCCTCCATCATCTCTGACGCGATCATCACATCGACATCGCCCGCCGCAGGCATCAGCGAAAACACCGGGGTGCGCGAGTTGCCAGCACACATCTCGACATAATACAGCGTCGATCCGGTCCGCTGCGCCACCCCGGCAACCGAGGTTGCCTGCACCGCATAGCCATGCGCGCGCGCAACATCCTCGACCCAGCCGGTCAGCACGCCACCGCCCTGACCGCCAACTGCCAGCACCGCCAGCTTGATGATACCGCCAAGGCGCGGGTCTTGCGGAACGGGGCTGATTGCGTCCTGGATCGTCATGATGCCACCTCGAACGTCAACCGTTTCGCGGCGCGGCGGGCTTGCAGCCGGTGGATTACACTGGTGCGAAATGCCGACAGGCGGCGCTCAAAGCGGCTGGGGTTGTGGACCACGTCGGCGCGGTAAAAGCTGGGGCACAGGATGGCGGCATCGGCAACCTCACCGCAGTTGCCGCAGCCGACGCAGCTTTGATCAATGCTGGCCACCGGATCATCCCGCAGCGGATCGTCCAGCCGTTTCAGGGACAGCGACGGACAGCCCGACAGCCGGATGCAGGCGTGATCGCCGGTGCAGATATCTTCATCGACGCCAAATCGTGGCGCTTCCACCCGGCGACCTTCCTTGATCGCGCGGGCCCGCAGCGGTTTTTCGCGGCGCTGCTTGTTCAGCATACATTCCGACGACGCGACAATGACCTTGGGGCCGGTCGCCCCAGTCGTCAAAGCTTCGCGCAGCGTGTCGCGCATTTTGCCGACGTTGTAGGTGTTGTCGATCTGACGAACCCAATTGATGCCAATGCCGTTCAGCGCGCGGGATATCGGGTTCCGCGTTGCTTTGGTGGGATTGGCAGAGCGTGACGACATAACGTCCTGCCCCCCGGTCGCTGCGGAGTAAAAGTTGTCCACCACAATCGCCACCCCGTCCGACTTGTTGAACGCCATGTTGGTAAAGCTGGACGAAAGCCCGCTATGCCAGAACCCGCCGTCACCGATGATCGCGATGGGCCTGCGTTCACCACCGCCGTCAAACGCCCCATTGGCGGCGGGACCAAGGCCGTAACCCATCGTCGCCCCGCCAATCTCGAACGGCGGCAGGCTGGCGAACAGGTGGCAGCCAATGTCGGCGGCGATCTGGTGCTTGCCCAGTTCCTTTTCGACCAGCTTCATCGCCGCGAAGATGGGCCGTTCCGGGCAGCCGGTGCAAAACCCCGGCGGGCGGATTGGCACGGTATTGCGAAGGTCCGGGATTTTCGGCTTGTCCTCGTTTGGCGCACGCACCACCGCAGGCAACAGCGCCGGAGCGGCGGCTTTCAGGAAATTCGACACCCCTTCCAGCATCACGGCCCCGGTATATTCGCCCGCCATCGGGAATATTCCCTTGCCGTGCAGCTTTACGCTGTGCCCGGCGCGGTACAGCATTGATCCAAGCGCCTGTTCGATGAACTCCGGCTGGCCCTCTTCGACCACGAGCAGGTGATCCTTGCCACGGGCAAACTCCAGAAACTCCTCGGTATGCAGGGGATAGGTGACGTTCAGCACATACAGCGGCACCTGCGTCGCGCCATACAGATCGGCAAGGCCAAGCCGCTGCAACGCCCGGATCACGCCGTTGTACATGCCACCCTGCACGACAATGCCGACGGGCGCTTCGGGGCCGAAAACCTCGTTCAGATGGTGGTCGCGGATGAACGCCTGTGCGGCGGGCCAGCGGTTCTTGATCTTGTCCTGCTCGTGGGCATAGGACATCGGCGGCAAGACCACGCGGTTGAAATCCGACCTTGGGGCGCTCAAGGCGTCCTTGACCGACAGCGTAGGCCGTTTGTTGTCGCGGGTCTGAAATTGCCCGGTGACATGGCACGACCGGATGCGGACCATCAGCATCACCGGCGTGTTCGTGGCCTCTGACATGGCAAAACCGTCACCGACCGCTTTGACAATCGAGGGCAGGTTGGGGCGCGGGTCAAGCAGCCAGAATTGCGACTTCATGGCGAACGCATGGGTGTGTTCCTGCATGATCGACGAGCCCTCGCCGTAATCCTCGCCCACAATGACCAACGCCCCGCCCGTCACGCCAGACGACGCGAGGTTGGCCAGCGCATCCGACGCCACATTCACGCCCACCGGCCCTTTGAACGTCACCGCCCCGCGAATGGGGTAATGCACAGAAGCGGCCAGCATAGCCGCCGCCGCCGCCTCGTTCGCATTGGCCTCGAATCGCACGCCCAGTTCGGCCAGCAAGTCCTGCGCGTCCGCCAGCACGTCCATCAGGTGCGAGATTGGCGCACCCTGATATCCGCCCACATATCCAACACCGTTCTCCAGCAGCGCCTTGGTGATGGCCAGGATACCCTCGCCGGTGAAGGTATCGCCTGCGCCCAGACGCAAGTATTCCACCTCTGCCTTGAAAGATCTCTCAGCCATCGCCTTATCCTTTCACTTTGCCGGATCGGTGTTGGACCACAGCTTGATCCCGCCGTCCTTTTCATAAGCCATCCCGTTCGGGAACGAGATTGCCTCTAGTTGCAGCCCCCAGGGTGCGAAGAAATACATGATCGCCTGCCCCGCATTGGGCCCGTCCTTCATCGGAACCGGACCCATCAAGGTCTTGATACCCTTGGCTTTCAGATACTCCGCCGCCTTGTCGATATCATCGACATAGATCGCGATATGATAGCCGCCGATATCGCTGTTCAGCGGAAAGGCGGTCTTTTGGTCGGGCGCGGTATATTTGAACAGCTCGATATTCGACCCGAACCCGCAGCGCAGCATCGTGATGCCCTCAATCGTAGCCTTCGAGTCGACGTTGAGCAAATCCTTCATGAAGGTGCCCTTGTCATCGCTGAATGGCCCGAAGGACATCGCCGTCTGGCAGCCCAGTACGTCCACAAAGAACCCCTGCGCCTGCGCCATATCCGGCACGGTCAGCCCGATATGGTTGACGCCCCGCATTCCCGGCAGGCTTTCCGCCGCGGCCACGCTCGCCAGTCCAGCCAAGGCCACCGCCGCCATCACTCCAAACTTCATGTCAGTCTCCCTTACGCCGGCATTGTTAGCTTTGGGCGCCCGGCTCGCCTCAGAAATCGTGTTTGCGCGTGTTGGCGTGGATTTTCTGCAAGGTCGCAACAAAGGCGCGCTGTTCGCCCGCATCAATCCCCTTGAACATCGCCTGATAGCTTTCAGCCATATGCGGCCACAGGCTTTCAAACGCCGCCCGCCCCGCATCCGTGATGCACACCCGCACCGCCCGACTGTCTGCCGTATCCGCCTCGCGCCGCACCAGACCCTCTGCCTCCAAGGCATCAACAGCCCGCGAAAGCGTCGATTGCTCTGCTATCGCGTAGACCGCCAACTGCCCGATCAGCAGCCCATCCATCACCGACAGCACCGCCAGCGCCCGCATCTTGGGCGTGGTCAGCCCCAGCTTTGCCATCTCTGCCCGGATCGCGGCGTTATAGCGGCCCATGATGCGGTTCATCAGATAGGGTGCGTAATTGCCCAACCCGATCTCGCCCAAGCGCAGGTGAATGGCGACCCCGTCGTTCATGCCCCCAACCTTTTCGCAGCATTAAACCCCGATCCGCCACCCAGTCCCGGACCGGGATGGGTGGAGGCCCCGATATGGATCAATCCGCGCACGTCAGTGCTGCCATTGGTCGAATGGGCAAACGGCCGCCAGATAAAGAACTGGTCAATCGAACACGCCCCGCCATAAGGATCACCGCCGACGAGGTTGCAGTTCATCGCCTCCAGATCAGCCGGCGAATACGCCCGCCGCGCCAATTTGATGGCCGCAAAGTCCTTGATGTGTCGGGCCAGTATCGCCTCGATCCGGTCCGCAAACGCCTCTCGCACCGCGTCCCAATCCCGCCCGACAATCATCCCGCCCGCATCACCCTTGATGACCCGAGGCGCGTCCGGGATCTGCAACCACAGCACCGCCTTGCCCTCAGGACAGCGCGTTGGGTCCAACCGCGACGGTTGCCCGACGCAGATCGTAGGCACCACTGGCAGCATCCCCCGCTCGGCCTCGTTCGCGGATTTCGACACCGCGTCGATCCCGTCCGACAGATGGATCAGCGCCACATCCTCCAGCCCATCGGTCAGCCACTCCGGCACCCGGTCCAGCGCGTAGTGCAGCTGGAAATCCCCGCGCCCATGCCGGAACGCCTTTGCGGCAGCGCGTTCCTTCGGCAAGTTCACCCCGTCCAACAGCCGCCCATACAACTGCCCCGGCGCGACCGAGGCCAGCACCGACCCGCACGCAATCTCTTCGCCGCCAACCAGCCGAACCCCCGTGACGCAGCCATCGCGAACCAAGATCCGCTCGACATCCGCACCACAGCGAACCTCGCCACCCTTCTCTTCGATCAGTGCCTGAAACGCGCGAACCGCTGCCTCAGCGCCACCCTTCACAATCGGCGCACCTGCCGCCTCCAGTGCAAACGCCACCACCCGCGCCATCTGTCCCGAATACGCACTTTCCGGCGTCAGCCCGCAATGCAGCACCCAAGGTGCCCACAACGCCTGCACCAGTGGGCTTTGATACCCCTC
>JBDSXE010000456.1:0-4198 GCA_039926325.1 Paracoccaceae bacterium
CGCCATCTCCGTCGCAGGTTCGTGGGCATCAGGCGCAGACCGTGCATTTTTCGCCACCCCAAAACGCCGCTTTCCCCACCATTTCCGACACCACGACGGCGCGGGTAAAAATACCCTCTTGCCCTCACCCCAACCACACGCCACCCATCGTCAACCAGCCGAGGGAACCTATGACCAACCGCCCCAATATCCTGATCCTGATGGTCGACCAGCTGACCGGCACCCTGTTTGACGACGGCCCCGCCGCCTTCCTGTACGCCCCCAACCTGCGCGCCTTGGCCCAACGCTCCGTCCGCTTCGCCAACGCCTACACCGCCTCGCCGCTGTGTGCCCCCGGTCGCGCCGCCTTCATGTCCGGTGCCCTGCCCCGCCGCACCCGTGTCTACGACAACGCGGCAGAGTTTGCCTCCGACATCCCGACCTACGCCCACCACCTGCGCCGCGCCGGCTACCAGACCGCCCTCAGCGGCAAGATGCACTTCGTCGGCCCCGACCAGCTCCACGGTTTCGAAGAGCGCCTGACGACAGACATCTATCCGGCCGATTTCGGCTGGACCCCCGACTACCGCAAACCCGGTGAGCGGATCGACTGGTGGTATCACAACCTCGGCTCTGTCACCGGCGCAGGCACCGCAGAGATCACCAACCAACTCGAATACGACGATGACGTCGCCCATCAGGCCACCCAGAAACTCTACGACCTGTCACGCGGCCTCGACCCCCGCCCGTGGAGCCTGACCGTCTCCTTCACCCACCCGCACGACCCTTTCGTCGCCCGCCGCAAATACTGGGACATGTACGAAAACGCCCCCGAACTCGAACCACCAACGCCCCTCGCCTACGACGACATGGACCCTCACAGTCAACGTCTGATGGACGCCTGCGACTGGCGCTCGCTGGAAATTAGCCCCGCCCATATCCGCCGCGCCCGTCAGGGCTATTTTGCCAACATCTCCTACGTTGACGACAAGATCGGCGAGATTCTCGCGACCCTCAAAGCTACCCGCCAAGACCCGATCATCCTGTTCGTGTCTGACCACGGTGAAATGCTGGGTCGCCGCGGCCTGTGGTTCAAGATGAACTTTTTCGAGGGCGCATCCCGCGTCCCCCTGATGATCGCCGCCCCCGGCCTGACGCCGCAGCGCATCGCCACCCCCGTCTCCACCATCGACGTCACCCCCACCCTGTGCGAACTCGCTGGCATCTCGATGGCCGAAGTCATGCCATGGACCGATGGCGAATCCCTCGTCCCGCTGGCGCAAGGCACCCCAAGAACTACCCCCGTTACAATGGAATACGCCGCCGAAGGCTCCATCACTCCAATGGTCGCCCTGCGCCAAGGTGCGTGGAAATACATCCGCTGCAATGCCGATCCCGACCAACTTTTCGACCTCACCGCCGACCCCGACGAATCCAACAACCTAGCCCAAGACCCCCGCGCCGCCGAGATCCTCGCCCATTTCCAACTGATGGCCGACGCCCGTTGGGACTTGCCCACCTACGACGCCGAGGTGCGCCAATCCCAGGCCCGCCGCTGGGTCGTCTACGAGGCCCTGCGAAACGGCAACTATTATCCGTGGGACCACCAACCCCTCCGCGCCGCGTCCGAACGCTACATGCGAAACCACATGGACCTGAACGTGCTCGAGGAAAACAAACGCTTCCCGCGCGGCGAATAACCCCGCTCTACCGACTTCATCTTTTCCCAAATATCCCCGCCGGAGGCTTCGGCGGTTGACGCGCGCGCGCGCCGCTCCAACTATTACCCACAGATTCCAACGCCCCGGTGGTAACAATGCGCTTGCTGATACTTCTGCTGACCCTTCTACCAACCGCCAGCTTCGCCGCCACCACGCTGATTGACGGCACCCCCATCACCACCGAAACAGTCGCCACCGGCTTCGACAGCCCGCTCTACCTGACAGCCCCTACCGGCGACCCTCGCCTGTTTGTCGTCGAAAAAATCGGGCGCATCCGCATCATCGACAAGGGTAACGTTCTGCCCACCCCATTCCTCGACATCTCCGCCCGGATCGCAACCAACTCTGAACGCGGCCTTCTCGGCCTTGCATTCCACCCGAACTACGCCGGCAATGGCCGCCTGTTCATCTATTTCACCGACAAGAACGGCAACAACAACATTGCCGAACTCCACGCCCACGAAAACGCCGCCGATGCCGCCTCGCTCAAAATCCTGCTGACGATCCGCCACCCGACCAATTCCAACCACAACGGCGGCTGGCTCGGCTTCGGCCCCGATGGCTATCTATATGCGTCAACTGGTGATGGTGGCGGTGCGGGCGATGTCAGGAAAAACGCCCAGAACCCCGATCAGCTCTTGGGCAAACTCCTTCGCATCGACATCGACCACGGCGACCCCTACGCCATCCCGGCCACCAACCCCTTCCCTACCGGCAAGGCCCCGGAAATCTTTGCCCTTGGCCTGCGGAACCCGTGGCGACCCTCGTTCGATGGCAACACCCTCTACATCGCCGACGTCGGTCAGGACCGGTGGGAAGAGATCGACGTCATCCCCGCCACCCAAACTGGCGCCAACTTCGGCTGGAACGCCGTAGAGGGCGAAACCTGCTTCGCCCAAATTCCCTGCGACGACCCCGCCTTCGTCGCGCCCATCCTGACCTACAACCACGACCGCGGCTGCTCGATTACCGGCGGCTACGTCTATCGAGGCCGCGCCATTCCCGCGCTGCAGGGTCGCTACTTCTTCAGCGATTATTGCACGGGCGACCTCATGTCCCTGCGCTATCAGGACGACGAGGCCACCGACGTCACCACCGCCGCCGACGACCTCGGCTCGCTTGGTCAGGTCACCTCCTTCGGGCAGGACGGTGCTGGCGAAATCTACATCGTTACCGATGATGGAAAAATCGCAAAGCTCATCGCCGCCCCCTGACCCATTTATCCCCGCCAGATCCCCCAACACCAACCATTATCCCTAACAGTTGGTGAACCTAAAACCACAACTCACTGATCCCAATACATTTTCCAAAACGTCCAGATCTGGACGCCCCCTACCTTGCATCCTCCAGAACCATCTCCGCCCCCTTCCACCCCATCATCATCGCCGGAGCATTCGTGTTCCCAGCGATCAAATTCGGAAAAGCCGAGGCGTCGATCACCCGCAAACCCGCAATCCCACGCACCCTCAACCGCGCATCCACCACTGAATCCACAGCCGAAACACCCATCCTGCACGTACAACTCGGATGATAAACCGTCCCCGACCGCTCCCTGAAATCTTGGATCAAATCTTCATCCGACGTCACAGATGGCCCCGGCCGCAACTCCTCCGCCACCAGCCGCGCAAAGGCTGGCTGCGCGGCGATCTTCCGCAGAAACTTCACCGCCGCCAGCATCTCCTCGACATCGTTGTCGGTCGAATAAACGTTGCCCACAATCTTCGGATGCTCAAACGCATCCCCCGACCGGATCGTGATCCTGCCCCGCGACGTAGGGCGACAGTTCGACAAGCCAATCGACAAACCGCTAAACGGGTCCGGCGTCAGTAAGGGTCGCTCCCCATCCCGCGGGATCAGAGTAGAGAACGCCTGCATGTACAGCTGCATATTCGGTCGCTCCAACTCTGGCGAGGTTCGAAAGAACCCGCCGCCATGATTGATCGACTTCGCCAGCGGCCCACCGCCAGTCAGGAAATACTGCGCCCCCACCAACAACTTGCCCCACCAGGGCCGCAGGATGTCGTTGTAGGTCGGCACCTTCATCCGCCAAGTATAGTTGATCCCCTGATGGTCGTTCAGGTGATCGCCGACGTTGGGATTATCCACCCCCACCGCAATCCCAGCTGCCTGCAAAACCGCGCCCGGCCCCACGCCGCTCAACTGCAACAGCTGCGGCGAGTTGATCGCCCCGCCCGCCAAAATCACCTCCGCATTGCAGCGCAACAAAACGGTCTCACCGCCCCGGCGATACTCCACCCCAACAGCCCGACCATCCTCGATCAAAACCCGCTTCACCATCGCCCGCGTGATCACCTCCAGGTTCGCCCGCTTCATCGCAGGTCGCAAAAACGCCCGCGCGGCAGAGTTTCGCCGTGCCCCCTTGATCGTCATTTGATACGTCCCGGCGCCTTCTTGCTCCGCACCGTTGAAGTCGCGATTATAGGGCAGCCCTGCCTGTCCGCAGGCCGCGATGTAATCCTCGACGATCGGGTGCAATC
>JBDSXE010000457.1:0-2637 GCA_039926325.1 Paracoccaceae bacterium
CCCTTGATATGCTGCCGTCTTAACGCGGCGCGGATCAGCCCAGGCTGCAGGTCCGGCGGATAGGCGATGTCGAGGATTTCCACCCTCGGATCCGCAATCAGCGCCTCGGGCGTATCATGGACGGTCGCAATGCCATAACGCGCCGCCACCGCCTCGGCTCTGGATTTGGTGCGGCTGGCGATCGCCACTACAGGGAAGCCTGCGGATTTGTAGGCGGCCAAATGACACTCCGCCATGATCATTCCGGCACCGATACAGCCGATCTTCACGCCCCGACTTTGCACAACCGGATCGGGTTGAAAACCCAAAGCATTCGTCATGTCGCCCCTCCTGTTGGGCTTCGGCGCAGCGCCTCGCCCTCTTTACCGAAGAAATGCACCCGAGCCCCTTCGCAACCAAGCGCCACTTGCGCGTCGACGCGAATATCGGGTTGGCCGCGCAGCATGGCCCGCAGTCGTGTGGCCCCGGCGTCGACGGTGATCACGGTGTAACCGCCCAATGGCTCCACCTCAAACACTCGAGCCGGGCGACCTTGGCCTTGCCAAGGCAGCACTCGCAGATCCTCTGGGCGAAGGCCAACTTCGGTGACACCCGACAACCCCGGATCAGCTAGTTCAATCATTCCCTCTGCGACGGTCAGCCGGTCTTCGACCCTGACGACGGGCAGGATGTTCATTTGCGGGGCACCAAGGAAGCGGGCGACATAGGTGGTGGCGGGATGATCGTAAATCTCGACTGGAGTTCCGATTTGACGTATCGCGCCCTTCTCCAGAATGGCCATGCGGTCGGCAACCGACATCGCCTCTTCTTGATCATGGGTCACATAAATCAGTGTCCGCCCCGCTTCGCGTTGGATACGCTTCAACTCGACCCGGGTTTCCTCTCGAAGACGGGCGTCCAGAGCCGAGATCGGATCATCCATCAGATAAGCCGCCGGATCGCGCACCAGGGCGCGGCCGATGGCAACGCGCTGACGTTCGCCGCCTGATAGTTGGCCGGGATATTTGTGCAGGATGTGGCCGATATGCAGCTTGGTCGCCGCATCGGCCAGCCGTGCGGCAATCTTCGCCTCCGGTTCGCGCCGCTCCACCAGCGGAAAGCGTACGTTCTCTGCGGCGGTCATATGGGGAAACAGAGCGAGGTTCTGGAACACCATCGCAATATTGCGCCCTGCAGGTGAGACGGCGTTGACCACCTTGCCGTCGATAAGAATCTCACCCGCATCAGGCTGCTCTAATCCAAGGATCAGCCGCAGGATGGTGGATTTTCCTGATAAGGGGGGGCCGAAGAAGCAGAAGAACTCGTTGTCAGCCACGGTAAAGCTAGCGTCATCAACGGCAGTTATGGTGCCGAAACGCTTGGTGACATTGCGGAATTCAATTTCGGCCATGTCAGTTACCCCTCAGTGCGGCGCCACTGGCGGCATCGAAAAGTCGAACCGCACCCACCAAAGGTGCTACATGCGCCATAGAACCGACCTCCAGCCCGACATCGTTTTCAAACACGGTTTTGACGCTCTGCCCCAGATGCACGATGGTGCGCGCGCCGATCCTCTCGACAAAGGTCACCGGCAACGCCAGCCCCTGTCCCAATGCAACCTGCTCTGGCCGAAAGCCGTAGACGACACGCCCATTGGCCCGCCGTGCCGCCGCGGCCTGCTCGGGTGCCAGAACCGGGCTGAGCCCGCTTGCCCCAAGATCAATCGCCAGCCCGGCCGGAGTTTCCAAAGGCTGACCCTCTAGCAGGTTCATGCCCGGAGAACCGATGAAGCGCGCGACGAACAGGTTCGCCGGATCGTTGTAAATCTCCAGCGGGCGGCCGACCTGTTGCAGCACCCCGTGGTCCATCACTGCGATGCGGTCGGCCATCGTCATCGCTTCCAGCTGGTCGTGGGTGACATAGACCATGGTCTGGCGGAACTGGCGTTGCAGCTGCTTCAACTCGGTCCGCATCACGGCGCGGAATGCGGCATCGACGTTGGACAGCGGTTCGTCTAGCAGGAAAATTGCAGGCTCCATTACGGCAGAGCGCCCGATGGCGACCCGTTGCAGAATGTTGACCGACAGGCCCGCTGCAGGCCGATCCAGCATTTCCCCCAGTTGAAGCAAATCGGCAATCGCAGCGGTGCGCTTTGCCACCTCGGCCTTTGGCCGCCCCGTTATACGCAAACCGTAGGAAAGGTTCTGCCGCACGGTCATATGGGTGAAAATCGCGTAGTTCTGAAACACGAACCCCACGCCTCTTTGCCCCATCGCCACACCGGCCATGTCGCGGTCACCGAACAGGATTCGCCCTTCCGAAGGCCGCTCCATCCCCGCGATCATGTTCATCGTAGTGGATTTTCCACAGCCAGAGGGGCCGAGCAGCGCCATGAACTCACCATCGTCAATCGTCAGGTCCATCGTCTTTAGCGCGGTGAACGGGCCAAACCGCTTGACGAGGCCTTCCAGCTGAATCCGGCTCATTTTGCCATCCTCCGCATCGCCCAGACGCAGACGACCGACAGCACGATCAGGATCGCAAGCGCGATGGCTGCGATATAGCCCCAGATCAGATCCTGCGTGGTGATCTTGTAGATATAGACCGAAATGGTCTCGGTCGCGACACCGGGGCCGCCGCCAGTCATGATAAACAGGG
>JBDSXE010000458.1:0-4014 GCA_039926325.1 Paracoccaceae bacterium
GACCACTCCAGCGGCGGCGCTTTTTTCGGATCCTGCTCCGCTTCCACGACAAACCAGCCCTCGTAACCATAGCTTGCCAGCCGCTTTACAATAGCTTCGAAATCCAGCGAGCCGTCACCCGGCACCGTGAAAGCCCCCTTCACCACCGCATCCAGAAAGCTGTCCTTCGTCCGGTCCAGCCCGTCGATGACCCCCATCCGCACATCCTTGGTATGAACGTGGCTGATCCTGGCGTGATGCTTGTCGATCACCCGCAAACAATCGCCGCCGGCAAAGACAAGGTGGCCCGCATCGAACAGCAGCGGAATCCCCGTGCCGGAGTGTTTCATGAACAGGTCGAGCTCCGGTTCGGTTTCAATCACCGCTGCCATGTGATGATGATAGGACAGCGGCATCCCCTGATCAGCACACCATTCCCCAAACGTGGTCATGTTGCGGGCATAGGTTTTGATCTGCGCTTCATCCAGTTTCGGCTTGGTGGACAATGGTTTGGAACGGTCACCCTGTACCGAACGCGCAACCTCGCCGTAGACGATGCAGGGGGCTTTGGCGGCGATGAACAGGTCCATTTGGGCGCGGATGCGGTCCTTGTTGTCCGCGATGTCGCCTTCAAGGATCGTGCCAGAAAACCAACCGCCGCAGACAGAGATGCCATATTTGCCAAGTATCGGGCCAAGCTCCTCCATGTTCATCGGAAAGCGGCGACCGGTTTCCATGCCGGTGTAGCCAGCGACAGAAGCCTGCCGCAGACACTCCTCCAGGCTGACATCGTCGCTGAGTTCGACCAAATCGTCGTTCCACCAGCAGATCGGGGAAATCCCCAGTTTGGCCTTCAGCATCGCAGTCGCCTCCCAGATTGTGCCGCCGGGTTGAGTCGGGCAAACCGGCGCGGTGGCGCAAAATAGGGCGGCGTGAGCGGTTCAGCAAGGCAATGCTAGGTGGAGTTTGACGGGAAATCGGCAAACGGCGGCGCGGCTTTGGGCTTGCCCTTGCGGGCTGGGGGTTTATGGTCGTCCGTTCCTGATGGAGTGACCTTTGATGGCCCAATCGCATCCGCTGACCCTTGTAATTGCTCAGGAAATTGGTGCGACGCCTGCTCAGGTGACGTCGGCAGTGGCGTTGCTGGACGACGGGGCCACGGTGCCGTTCATCGCGCGATACCGCAAAGAGGTGACGGGGGGGCTGGACGATACGCAGCTGCGGACGCTGGCGGAGCGGCTGGTTTATCTGCGGGAATTAGAGGCCAGGAGGACTGCGATTTCGGGCTCGATTTCCGAGCAGGGCAAAATGACGGCGGCGCTGGAGGCGGCAATTGCTGGGGCTGTCACAAAGGCCGAGCTGGAGGATTTGTATCTGCCATACAAGGTCAAGCGGCGGTCCAAGGCATTGATTGCGCGAGAGAATGGGCTGGGGCGACTGCTGGATTTGGTGCTGGCGGATCGCGGGGCGGACCCGGTGGTTTTTGCAGTTGGGTTTGTGACTGAGGCGGTGCCGGATGTTAAGGCGGCGCTCGATGGGGCGCGCGACATTCTGGCGGAGGGATTGGCGGAGAATGCGGACCTGTTGGGGCGGCTGCGGAGCCACATGAAACTGGTCGGGCGGATCACTTCGCGGATGGTTGAGGGGAAGGCTGCGGAGGGGGCGAAGTTTTCGGATTACTTTGCACACTCAGAGCCTTGGCACTCTGCCCCATCGCACCGCGTGCTGGCGATGTTGCGCGGGCAGAACGAGGGCTTTCTAAGCATTGATCTGGAAGTTGACCCGGATTCTGCCAAAGGGGAAAGCCCTTGTGAGCGTAGTTGCGGGGCGGTTTTGTTGGCTTCCGGCAAGGGTAAGGGCGATGTCTGGCTGCGCGAGGCGGCGAGTTGGGCCTGGCGGATCAAGCTGCGGACTTCGCTGACGCTGGACCTGATGGGCGAGGTTCGCGAACGGGCGGAGACCGGTGCCATTCAGGTATTTGCGAGGAACTTGAAGGACTTGCTGCTGGCAGCTCCGGCTGGTGGGAAGGCCACGATGGGGCTTGATCCGGGGATCAGAACTGGCGTCAAGGTCGCGGTGGTTGATGCGACGGGCAAGGTTGTGGCAACGGACGTGGTCTATCCGTTCCAGCCGAAGAACGAGTTGCGGGCGGCGCAGGTGACGCTGGCGAAGCTGATTGCGAAACATGGGGTCAAGCTGATTTCCATCGGCAACGGTACGGCCAGCCGAGAGACGGAGAAAATGGTCGCGGACATGCTGGCGGTGTTTCCGGGCGAGCGGCCTGCCAAGGTTATCGTCAGCGAAGCGGGGGCGTCGATTTATTCGGCCAGCGAATTGGCGGCGAAGGAATTTCCCGATCTGGACGTTTCTTTGCGGGGCGCGGTTAGCATTGCAAGGCGGTTGCAAGACCCGTTGGCAGAACTGGTCAAGATCGAACCGAAGGCAATCGGGGTCGGGCAGTATCAACATGATGTGGATCAGGTGCGGTTGAACCGCAGCCTTGGTGTCGTGGTCGAGGATGCCGTGAACGCGGTGGGGGTGGACGTCAATACGGCGTCTGCGCCGCTGTTGGCGCGGGTTTCGGGCGTCGGGGCGGGACTGGCAGAGGCGATTGTGGCGCACCGGGATGTGAACGGGCCGTTCAAATCGCGGCGCGAACTGCTGAAAGTCGCGCGGTTGGGACCGAAGGCGTATGAACAGGCGGCGGGGTTTTTGCGGATCACGGGCGGAAAAGAACCGCTGGATGCATCAAGCGTTCATCCGGAAGCCTATGATCTTGCGCGGAAAATCGTGGCGGCTTGCGGGCGGGATATTCGCAGTTTGATGGGGGATACGGTCGCTTTGGCGCGGCTGGATGCGCGGAGTTTTGTCGATGACAAGTTCGGTTTGCCGACCGTTCGGGATATTTTGGCCGAGTTGGAAAAGCCCGGACGTGACCCGCGACCGGAGTTCAGGACGGCGACCTTTGCCGAGGGTGTCAACGAAATCAAGGATTTGCAGGTCGGAATGCTGCTGGAGGGGACCGTCACCAACGTGGCGGCGTTTGGGGCGTTTGTGGATATTGGTGTGCATCAGGACGGGCTGGTGCATGTCAGCCAACTGGCCGACAAGTTCGTGAAAGACCCGCATGAGGTGGTCAAGGCGGGCGATGTGGTGAAGGTGCGGGTGGTAGAGGTCGATGCCGTCCGCAAGCGGATTGCGCTGACGATGAAAAAGGACAGTGGAGAGGCGCGGGAACAGGTGCGGGAACGCGCGCCAGAGGTGCCCAAGGGTAGGCCGGGCCCGAGTTCGGCAGGGCCGGTTTCCAGCGGGTCAGGTGCGTTCGCGGACGCGTTGCGGGGGAAATTTGGCGGCAAAGGTTAACAGTTGGCGCCAAGTGTTAACGGGAGGTTTAGCGTCTTGGTCGAATCTTGGTTGCGTCTTTATTCCATCTACTAGATTTTCAGTGTCGGAAGGGCACGAATTTTCTGCGAAAATTCAGGAGAAAAAATTTCGCAGAAAATTTGGGGTCAGGTTTGCGAGCCGCCAACCGTCAGTCCGCCGATCATGAGCGTGGGTTGACCGACACCGACCGGCACCCATTGGCCACCCTTGCCGCAGTTGCCGATGCCGGGGTCGAGCGCCAGATCGTTGCCGATTGCGCGGATTTGTTTCAGCGCGGTGGCGCCGTCACCGATCAGGGTCGCACCCTTGACCGCCTCACCCACCACCCCATTACGGACGCGGTACGCCTCGGTGCAGCTGAACACGAACTTGCCGTTGGTGATGTCAACCTGACCGCCGCCAAAGCCCACGGCGTAGATGCCGTCTTTGAGTGAGGCGACAATTCCGGCGGGGTCATCTTTACCAGCAAGCATGTAGGTGTTGGTCATGCGCGGCATGGGAATATGGGCGTAGCTTTCGCGCCGACCGTTGCCGGTCGGGGCCACGCCCATCAGGCGGGCGTTCTGGCGATCCTGCATGTAGCCGACAAGAACGCCGTCCTCGATCAGGGTGTTCTTCTGTGACGGGGTGCCTTCGTCATCGACCGAGATG
>JBDSXE010000459.1:0-3340 GCA_039926325.1 Paracoccaceae bacterium
CGCGCGCGGCGGTAAGGTGCTGCTGCTGACAAACGCGCCTCGGCCAAAATCCAGCATTGTCAAACAGTTGGACGGCATGGGCGTGCCCCGCGACACTTGGGACGAGATCGTCAGCAGCGGCGACGCCAGCCAATACGCCATGCTGACGGGTGCCGTTGGTCGCCGTGTCTATTTCATCGGCGCTCCCAAGGACGAGCCGTTCTTCACCGATTTCGCCGAAGATCTCGCCGCCGTCGCCACCACCGAACCGCCTATCACCCGCGTGTCCATTGCCAAGGCCGAAGGCATCGTCTGCACCGGCTTGCAAGACGACCTGATTGAGACGCCCGACAACTACCGTGCTGCCCTTTTGCAGTGCAAGATCAATGGCTTGCCAATGCTGTGCGCCAACCCAGACGTTGTTGTCGACATGGGCGACAAGCGCATCTACTGCGCGGGGGCTCTGGCCGAAGCCTATGAAAAGATAGGTGGTACAGTCCTTTATTTCGGCAAACCCCACCCCCCAATCTACGACCTGGCCCGCCGTCGCCTGGACCACCTAACTAATGGAAAAGACAGCAAAATCCTTGCCGTCGGTGATGGCATCACCACCGATATCCAGGGCGGCATGTCCGAAGACATCGACACCTTGTTCGTGACCGGCGGCATTAGCGCGCAAGACTTTGGCCCGGATTCTGACAATCCGAACAAGGACTTGCTTGAGAACTGGCTCAGCGCCCGCATGATCTCCACCCCCTACGCCATCGGCAAGCTCCGGTAAGACCAAGTGCAAATTCACCAACATTGGCAAGGACTTGACCAGAATGCGCGCGGTGCCTCCGCAGCTTTGGGCAATTTCGACGGCATTCATCTGGGCCATCAGGCCGTCATCGACCTTGCCCGCAACGAGGCCCCCCTCGGCGTTGTCACATTCGAACCCCACCCCCGCCAATACTTCGCGCCCCAAGCGCCCGCCTTCCGCCTGATGAACGCCGAAGCCCGCGCCAACCGCCTTGCGAAACTCGGCGTCGACCACCTGTACGAACTGCCGTTCAACAAAGACCTCGCCAGCCTGACCCCCGACGCGTTTGCCCGTGACGTTCTGGCCGGTGGACTTGGCCTGTCCCACGTCGTCATAGGCTCCGACTTCCGCTTTGGCAAAGGTCGCACTGGCACGGCGTCCGACTTGCAAGCTCTTGGTTTACAACACGGATTCCGCACCACCATCGCCACCCTGATCCAGATCGGCGGCAACGACATCTCTTCCACCGCAATACGCGAGGCTCTGACAGAGGGTTATCCGCGCTACGCCGCCACCATGCTCGGCCATTGGCACCGCATTGAGGGCGAGGTAGTTCACGGCGAAAAACGCGGCCGCGAACTTGGTTATCCGACCGCCAACATGTCCGTCGATGGCCTGCATCTGCCGAAATTCGGTGTCTACGCCGTCCGCGTCACCGTCCTGACCGGCCCGCAACAAGGACAGTACATGGGCGCCGCCAGCCTTGGCGTCCGGCCAATGTTTGGCGAAAACCGCCCCAATCTGGAAACCTATCTTCTTGATTTCTCTGGCGATTTGTACGGCCATCACCTGTCGGTTGCCTTTGTCGAATATCTGCGCCCCGAACTTAAATTCGAGGGCCTGCCCGCCCTGATGACCCAGATGGACGCCGACTGTGCCCGCGCGCGCGAAATCCTTTCCTGACTTCCCTTTCCCTCGCAAATCAGCCACCTTGAGACCCATGACTCTGCGCCCCCGCTTTTGGGAAACCGTTCCCCTGACGAAAATGACCGCCCCCGAATGGGAGGCGCTGTGCGACGGCTGCGGCAAATGCTGCCTGAACAAGCTGGAATACGAAGACACCGGCGAAGTTGAATTTACCTCCATCGCCTGCCGCCTGTTGGACGGCTCCACCTGCCGCTGCGGCAAATACGAGACGCGCCACCAATACGTCCCGGAATGCGTGCGCCTGACGCCAAAATCGCTGCCCAAGGTCGCCTACTGGATGCCCCGGACCTGCGCCTATCGCCTTTTATATCAAGGTGATAGCTTGCCAGAGTGGCATCCGCTGCTAACGGGTGATCCCGAAACCACCCACTCCTCCGGCAATTCCGTTCGCGGCTGGACCACCCCTGAATTCGAGGTGCCGGAAGACGACTGGGACCAATATGTGATCGAGGAAAAACCCTGATGTTCTTCGCTTCTGACAACGGCTCCGGGGCCGCACCTGAAATCATGGCCGCCGTTCAGCGCGCCAACGATGGTTACGCCCGCAGCTACGGCGCCGACCCGATCATGGACCGCGTGCGTCAGAAAATCCGCGATGTGTTCGAGGCGCCCGATGCAGCAGTTTACCTCGTCGCCACCGGAACCGCCGCCAATGCTCTGTCGATCGCCCTGTACGCGCAACCCTGGACCGCCGTTTTTTGCCATGAGGACGCCCACGCCGCCTTGGACGAATGCGGCGCACCAGAGTTCTATTCCGGTGCCAAACTTGCCCTCGTGCCCGGCCCTCATGCCCGGATGACACCAGAATCACTGGCCCAAGCTCTTGGCAAGGTTGGAGAAAGTGGCGTTCATGGGGTTCAGCGAGGCATGCTGTCCATCACTAACGTCACCGAAGCCGGCACTGTCTACACCCCCGCCGAGGTCGCCACTTTGACCGCACTCGCCAAAGCCAAGGGCCTGCCCTGCCATCTTGACGGTGCCCGCTTTGCCAATGCCCTGATTGCCACGGGGTCAACTGCGGCGGAGATGACGTGGAAAGCCGGGATCGACATCGTATCCTTTGGCGGCACAAAAAATGGCTGCCTTGGTGTCGAAGCGGTCGTGATCTTCGACCCCGCGAAGGCTTGGGAGTTTGAACTGCGCCGCAAGCGTGGCGGACACCTGTTCTCGAAACATCGCTTCCTGTCCGCTCAGATGGAGGCTTATCTGACCGACGACCTCTGGCTCCGTCTCGCCACACATGCCAACGCAATGGGCGCGCGCATCGCCAAAGGTCTGTCAGCGATCAACAGCACCAAACTGCTGCATCCCGTTGACGCAAATATTCTTTTCCCCGAATGGTCGGTCGGCACTCATGATCGGGCAGAGGCAAAGGGCGCTGTCTATTACCGCTTTCCCGCCCCAGAAAACCGCGAGGCCGCGCGTCTGGTTGCGTCGTGGAGCACGTCAGAGGCCGACGTTGACGAACTGCTGACCGCCCTTCGCCGTTAACTCCGGTCCAGATGCGCCTGCACTTCGTTGGCGATCCAGTCTGGATGGGTGATCGGCACCATGTGGCCCGCGCCCGGAACCGACAGCCGCCGCACGTTGGGCAAACGCCGCGTCAGTGCCCCATGCACCGCTTCGATGATC
>JBDSXE010000460.1:0-12183 GCA_039926325.1 Paracoccaceae bacterium
GGACGACGCCCATCAGCGTTTTGTCGATCATGCCACGCAATCTCGGCAGGCGAGAGATCTCGTAAGGGTGCCCCTCGATGTCCTGAATCCAGAACACGGCGGTCGCGTAGCCGTCCTTGGACGTATAGGTCCGAGCGTCCACCACGTTGGCACCCACCAGCGCCAATGCCCCTGCCAGACGCGAGAAGATGCCGGGGTGATCGGCCAGCGCGAAACAGGCGCGGGTCGCATCCCGTTGCGGTTCCGGATACAGGTCGATGCGGATTTCGTCGTTGCCCAAGCCTTTGAGCAGACGGGCGAATACTTCCTGTGTGTCGGTGGTCAAGGCTTGCCAGTAGGGGTCGTAGTGGCGGGCCATTTCACGGGTGATGTCAGCATGGCTCCAATCGGTTAGCCGCGCCCGCAGCGCCGTCCTGGAATCCCCGACATGCCGTTCACGGTTGACGTATTCCAGCCCGGTTTCCAGCGCCTCTGTCGTATGACCATAAAGCTGACGCAGCAGCATGGCCTTCCAGTTGTTCCAAGTTCCCGGCCCCACGCCGCGAATGTCGCAGACTGTCAGTACCGTCAGCAGATCCAGCCGTTTTTGGGTTTGCACGGCCTTGGCAAAGTCACGCACCGTGCGCGGATCGCCGATGTCTCGTTTCTGCGCCACGTCGGACATCAAAAGGTGGTAGCGCACCAGCCATTCGACGATTTCGGTTTCTTCAGTGGTCAGGCCAAGACGCGGGCAAATCCGCCGTGCCATCTGGGCACCAATGATCGAGTGCTGTTCGGGCCGACCCTTGCCGATGTCGTGTAGCAGCAGGGCGACGTAGATGACCTTGCGGTTTACCCCGGACTTGAGAATGCCGGTAGCCACGGGAAGCTCCTCGATCAGCTCGCCGCGTTCGATCTGCGCGAGGACCGAGATGCACTGAATGATATGCTCGTCGACGGTGTAGTGGTGGTAGACGTTGAACTGCATCATCGCGACGATGTTTTCAAATTCCGGGATAAAGGCAGACAGCACGCCAAGTTCGTTCATGCGGCGCAGCGCGCGTTCGGGGTTGCCGTGTTTCAGCATGAGGTCGAGAAAGGTGCGGACGGCCTCTGGATCGTCGCGCAGGGTGTCATCGATCAGGTGCAGATGGGCCGCAATAAGCCTCATGACGTTGGGATGCAGCAAATAGCCTGTCCGCAGCGCCTCTTCAAAAATGGACAGCAGGTTCAGTGGTTTTTCAAGGAATTTCAGCGGGTCGGTCGCGTCAATGCGACCTTGGACCAGCTTGTAGCCCGTCCTGACCTTGCCCTTGCGGAAAAAGCCGATCAGCCGCGCTTCTGGCTTGGCGTGGCGGGCTTCCAGTTCGGTCAGGAAGATTCGGGTCAGTTCGCCGACACGGGTGGCATGGCGGAAATAGTCCTGCATGAAATGCTCGACCGCCCGCCGCCCGCCAGCGTCCTTGTAGCCCATGCGTTCTGCCACCTCGACCTGAAGGTCGAACGTCAGCTGGTCGGTGGCGCGGGAGGTGATGTAATGCAGATGGCTGCGGGCGGCCCACAGGAAGTTTTCGGCGCGCTGAAAGATCGCGTATTCATCGGCACTCAGCAGACCAGCGGCAACCAGACCTTCGGAGGAGGGTACTTGATGCAGGTATTTACCGATCCAGTAAAGCGTTTGCAAATCCCGCAGACCACCCTTGGCTTCCTTTACGTTCGGCTCCAGCACATAGCGCTGGCCACCTTGGCGTTTGTGACGTTCGGTCCGCTCAATAAGCTTGGCCTCGATGAATTCGCGGCCAGTGTTGCGGAAAAGATCGGACCACAGTTTGTCGTCAAGCTCTTTCGCCAGCGGGCGATCGCCGGTGATGAAACGGTGTTCGAGCAGGGCGGTGCGGATGGTGATGTCTTCGCGGCCAAGCCGGATGCAATCTTTAACCGTGCGGCTGGAATGGCCGACCTTCAGTTTCAGATCCCATAGCAGGTAAAGCGTGGTTTCAATGACGCTTTCGGCCCATGGCGTGATTTTCGCAGGGTACAGGAACAGCAGGTCGAGGTCAGAATGCGGGGCCATTTCGGCGCGGCCAAAACCACCGACCGCAAGGACAGAAATGCGGTCGGCGTCGCTGGGGGCAAGCAGGGAGTGCAACTGGCGTGCGACGTCAAAGGCGACCTGAACCAGATCGTCGGTCATCCGCGCTTGCGAGTGGATCAGCGGCAGGGCGTTGCGCGGTTCGGCAGCAAAGGCCGTTTCTAGCAGGGTGTTGGCGTGCGTAATAGCCGCTGCCAGAACTGCGCCCGCTGTGGAGCGGGCGGCGCGGAGGTCGGTTTCGCCTGACAGAGCCTTGGTGATACTTGCGGAAAGATCGGTTCGGTTCAGAACCTCTGTCGGGGGCAGCAGCAGTTCGGGCAGGCGGGAACCTGCGGGTTTTGGGGCGGCGCGGGGCGTTGCCCGCACCGCATCAGAAGCCGGCACCACCGAAGCTGCGTGGTGCTGCGTCGACGATGACGACCGTGTCGTTCTGGATTTGCGCGACCGCCAGTCCGCGATCGTTCGTGCCATCGCCGCGGAACCGGAAGATGCCGTTCACACCTACAAAACCAGCGCCCTGGGTCAGTCCGGCAGAGGTCAACGCTGCGCCGCCGCCCTGTTTGGCCAACGCACCGATTGCGGCCATGCCGTCATAGGCAAACCCGGCGGTCGGATGGGGTGCCTCGCCATAGGCGGCCTGATAGCGGGTCTGGTATTGCTGCATCAGACCGGGATCGGGCAGGGCAAACCATCCGCCCTGAACGCCCGGCAACGACAGATTGGCGGAGGGAATATCCCACCGGGTCAGGCCGATAAACTGGGTCGTGGCCGGGCTAACGCCATTTTCCATCAGCAACTGGCTGACCAAGGGCAAAGCACCCGCCGTATCGGCCGTAAAGAAGATCGCGTTGGCATTGCTGGATTTGGCCGAGGTCGCGATGCCCGACATGGCCGCAACGATGCCGCTTTGCGAGAATTCATAGCCGCCGACCGCCGCCACGCTGCCCCCAGCCGCCGACACCGCGCGTTGGATCGCCGCACTGCCGATTTCGCCCGCCGGATTCTGGTCGTGCACGACCATGATGCGGGTCAGGCCCTTGCTGACTGCATAGCTAGCCAGTCTGCGCGAGGTATTGTCGAAGGTCTGGCCAAGGATGAAAACATTGCCGCCGGCAATATCGGGGTTATTGGAAAAGCTGAGGACGTTGATCCCGCGTGAGGCGACTGCGGCACCGGCGGCATTTGCCTCTAGCGCGTAGAAGGGGCCCAGAATGATCTTGGCCCCGTCATCCGCCGCTTTGGTCGCCATCGCAGCAGCTTGGGTGGGCGAAGCGGCGGTGTTGTACACGCGCAAGTCAATCTTGACGTCGCCCAGATCGGCAATCGCCAGACGGGCCGCGTTTTCAAGGCTGCGGGCGATCAGATCGTCCGTAGCCTCGCCTGAACCACCGGGGACCAGCAGAGCAACCGCCACCGGCGCTCCGTTACCTTGGCCGCCGCCGCCAACCGTCGGACCAGTGCCGGGTTCGCATGCGGCAAGGACTAGACCCAAGGTCATCAGGGCCAGCAAGCGGACCAGTGAAACCAGCGGCTTGCAGGCGCGGGACAAAACGGACAACATCGGATACTCCTCACTTCCACCGGCGTGGCAGACCGTTGAAAGACTAGGCGGTTAATCCAGAGAAGTAAACTTGGCAGGAGGCATCGGCGCATGACTTTGGGCAAAGCTGCGCCGGACGGTTCCCGCATCGTGCCGGGCCAGATTCTACCGGGCCTGCATTTTATCGCCACGCCGATCGGGGCGGCCCGCGACATCACGCTGCGGGCGCTGGATATTCTGGCAGGGGCGGATGTGCTGGCGGCGGAAGACACAAGGACGCTGCGGCATCTGATGGAGATTCACGGCGTCGCTGTCGGCGGGCGTCCGCTGATCGCCTACCATGACCACAATGGCGAAGCCGTGCGACCGCGTTTGATCGCATTGCTGAAAGAGGGAAAATCGGTCGCCTATGCGTCCGAGGCGGGTACGCCGCTGATCGCTGATCCCGGATTTCAACTGTCACGGGCCGCAATTGCAGAGGGCCTGACAGTGCTTGCCGCACCCGGCCCATCGGCGGTGTTGTGCGCGCTTACTGTATCGGGGTTGCCGAGTGACCGGTTTTTGTTCGCAGGATTTCTGCCGAACAAAACGTCGGCACGCCGATCCGTGCTGCGCGAATTGGCAGAGGTGCCAGGATCGCTTGTATTTTATGAATCTCCTCGTCGTATCGGGGCGAGCCTTCGTGATATGGTGGCGGTGCTTGGTGAAAATCGACAGGCTGCGGTTTGTAGGGAATTGACGAAAAAGTTCGAAGAAGTGACGCGTGGGTGTTTAAAGGATTTGGCAAACGCGTTCACGCAACGCGACGTCAAGGGCGAAATTGTGGTGGTGGTTGACCGGGCAACGCGTGCAGACGCCAACCCGGAAACCGTTGAAGAGGCGCTGAAAGTGGCAATGCTGGGTCATTCATTGAAAGATGCGGCGGCACTTGTCGCCAGTGATTTGGGATTGCCCAAACGGGATGTTTACCAGCGGGCGCTTGAAATGGGGACGAAGAAATGAGCGGCAGCGTTTCATACCATGCGGGCAGGGTTGCCGAGGATTCGGTGGCGCGATTTTATGCTGGGTCGGGTCGGGAAATCGTGGCCCGCCGTTGGCGCGGAACTGCGGGCGAGATTGATCTGATTGCGCGTGATGGGGCCGAAGTCATCTTCATCGAAGTCAAGAAAAGCAAGACCCATGCGATGGCCGCAGAACACCTGACGCCACGACAAATGGGACGGATTTACCAGACCGCGTCGGAGTTCATCGGCTTTGAACCGACGGGTCAGGACACGCTGGTGCGATTCGATGTGGCATTGGTCGATTCTGTGGGGCGGATCGAAATTCTGCAGAACGCATTCGCTGCCTGATCAATTGCATCCGCGACTGTCCTGCGCCATCAAGGGCCAGCACAGCAGGAGATGCAAATGTCGTTGAAGGTCGCCTTCCAGATGGACCCGATCGGGTCGGTGAATATCAATGGTGACAGCACCTTTCGCATCGCGCTTGAAGCGCAGGGGCGGGGCCATGAGCTGTTCTTTTATACTGCGGATCGGCTGGCATTTGTCGAGGGCCGGGTGGTCGCGCGGGGCTGGCCTATCGAAGTGCGGCGCGAACTGGGCAATCACGTCAGCTACGGTGAAGAGGTCGAGGTCGATCTGGCGGATTACGACGTCGTCTGGCTGCGGCAGGATCCGCCGTTTGACATGGGTTATATCACCACGACGCATCTGCTGGACTTGATCCACCCCAAGACCTTGGTGGTGAATGACCCGTTCTGGGTGCGGAATTGTCCGGAAAAGCTGCTGGTTCTGCAGTTTCCCGCGCTGATCCCGCCGACGGCAATTGCGCGCGATCTGGCGACCATCAAGGCGTTCAAAGCCCGGCATGGCGACATCATCCTGAAGCCGCTTTATGGCAACGGCGGTGCTGGGGTGTTCCGGCTTGATCCGAATGATCGCAACTTGTCCAGCCTGCACGAACTGTTCACCTCGATGAGTAGGGAGCCGTTGATTGTGCAGAAGTTTTTGCCGGATGTCTCAAAGGGTGACAAGCGAATCATACTGGTAGATGGCGAGCCTGTAGGCGCTATCAACCGGGTGCCGCAGGCGGGTGAGACGCGGTCGAACATGCATGTCGGCGGCAGGCCGGAAAAGATCGGCCTGACGGCGCGCGATCTGGCAATTTGTGCCGCGATTGGCCCGACACTTAAGGAAAAGGGTCAGGTGTTTGTCGGAATCGATGTGATCGGTGATTATCTGACAGAGATCAACGTGACCTCGCCGACCGGCATTCAGGAATTGGAGCGGTTCGACGGCACCAACGCAGCCGAGCGCATCTGGCAAGTGATCGAGGCGAAGCGCGCCGCGATGGCATGAGCTTTCGGCTGCGGTTGCTCAATCGTGGTTTGCGCGGGCTGGCCAAGCCGAGGTTGGCCAAGGCGGACGACCCTGTTGCTGCGCGGCGCAACTTTGTCAGGGTGGCGCGGTTGTTTCGCATGCCGCCATATGTGCTGCATCTGGTTGAGGATGGGCGGACGGCGCTGCACTGGGTTTCGGTACGGCGACGCAATCCCGATTGGGTTGTGCTGTATCTGCACGGCGGCGCCTATGCCACGGGCAGCCCGGTCACGCATCGGGCGCTGATGGCGCGGATTGCCAAGTTGACGGGGTTGCAGGTCGTGGCGCCAGTCTATCGGCTGGCCCCGGAACATCCTGCACCTGCGGCGTTCGAGGATGCGGTGGCAGCGCATGCGATGCTTATCGCCAAGGGCTACGCGGCGGATCGGATCATTCTGGGCGGCGATAGCGCCGGGGGTGGTCTGGCGCTGGCACTGCTGGCGGATATTTGTGCGAAAGGGCAGCGCCCCGCCGGGTTGTTTGCGTTTTCGCCGTGGACAGATCTGGCGCTTGGCGGGGACAGTCTGGCGCGAAATGCGCTGGCGGATGTGTTTCTGCCGGTGTCGCGGATAGGATTTACGGTGGATCTGGTGATTGGGGCGTTGTCGGACCGCGACCCGAGAGTTTCGCCGCTTTATGCGGAGTTCATCACGCCCCCGCCGGTTCTGTTGCAGGTCGGGACCACGGAAATCTTGCTGGATGACAGTCGGCGGATGGCTGAAAAACTGCGGCAAGCGGGCGGCGCGGTGATTTTGAGCGAATGGCCGGATTGTCCGCATGTCTGGCAGATGGCCGATGGCTATTTGCCGGAAGCGCGGGCGGCATTGGTAGATGTGGCTGAATTTGTTGCGGAACTGGTCAGCCCTTTGAACCTGCCGGCAAGCGGTAACTGACGGCCTCTGCCACATGTGGGCGGCGAACGGCGGTGGAGCCGTCCAGATCGGCAATGGTTCGGGCGACGCGCAGGACGCGGTGATAGCCACGGGCGGTCAGGCCGAACCGTTCGGCTACCCGGGAGAGCAGGTCGCGGCTTTCGCTATCCGGGGTGGCGATTTCCTCTAACGCGGCACCCTCGGCATCGGCGTTGACGCGCATGTTGGCATGGTCGGCGAAGCGCACGGTTTGGACATCGCGGGCGGCTTGGACGCGGGCGGCGACACTGACTGAGGTTTCGCCTGTCGCGGGCAGGTCGAGGTCGGTGTAGGCGACCGGAGGCACCTCTACCCGCAGGTCGAAACGGTCCATCAGGGGGCCGGAAATGCGGCCCAGGTAGTCCTCACCACACAGCGGGACGCGGGCGCAGGCGCGTGTGGGGTCGGTCATGTAGCCGCATTTGCAGGGGTTGGCAGCGGCGACCAAAAGGAAACGGCAGGGATAGCGAATATGGGCATTGGCGCGGGCGACGACGATTTCGCCGGTCTCAATCGGCTGGCGCAGGGTTTCCAGCACGGTGCGGGGGAATTCGGGAAATTCGTCCATGAACAGCACACCGTTGTGGGCAAGGCTGACTTCGCCAGGCTTGGCCCCTTTGCCGCCACCGACAATGGCTGCCATTGATGCGGTGTGATGAGGTTCACGGAAGGGTCTTGAACGGCTGATGCCACCTTCGCTAAGAAGGCCGGCCAACGAGTGGATCATCGAGGTTTCCAAGGCTTCGATGGCGGAAAGCGGAGGCAGAATGCCGGGCAGTCTGGCGGCCAACATGGATTTACCGGAGCCGGGAGAGCCGACCATCAGAATGTGGTGTCTACCTGCAGCGGCGATTTCGAGCGCGCGTTTGGCGCGTTCCTGACCTTTGACATCGCGCAAATCGCGGGAAACCGGTGTGGCGACGACCTCGCCAGCTTCGGCGGGGGTCAGGGACATTTGGCCGGTGAAGTGGCGGACCACCTCATCCAGCGAGTTGGCGGCCAGAACTTGGGTTGCGCCGACCCATGCGGCCTCTGCTCCGCATGCTTTGGGGCATAGCAGCGAACGGCCCTCTTCCGCAGCGGCCATTGCGGCTGGCAGGGCGCCGATGACGGGGACCAGACGACCATCCAACGACAACTCACCAAGAGCGACCGTGCCTTCGACGGCGTCTTTGGGGATTATTTCGAGGGCGGCGAGGACGGCCAGCGCGATGGGCAGGTCGAAATGCGAACCTTCCTTGGGCAAGTCCGCAGGCGACAGATTTACAGTTATGCGTTTGGAGGGAAGGGCGATTGCCATCGCAGACAGGGCGGCGCGGACCCGTTCGCGGGCTTCGGACACCGCTTTGTCGGGTAGGCCGACCAGATTGAACATCGGCATGCCCGGGGTCACCGCGCACTGCACTTCGACAATGCGCGCTTCGATGCCCTCGAATGCGACCGTGTAGGCACGCGCAACCATCACCGCTCCCGTTTACCTTGGTTAACGGATAGCGACGAAAAGGTTTACGACTGGTAAAGAGCCATGAATTTTGGCCACGCTTCGGGATCGGCCACGGTCTTGTCCCGGCAAAACGCGTTGCAAAAGCCAAAGCGGCGGTTTTCCAGTTCCAGTACATGCGTCACAGGCTTGCCAGAGTAGGGGCAGGCGGTGTTTTCGGAGTGAGTGCCATCAACTGCTGTTGCGGCAAGCGGTTTTGGGCCGGGCCACGGACGGCGTGGGTAATTGCGGCGGTAGAAATCCTGATCGGCGCCATCGACCAAGCCCATTGCCCGCCAACTGCGAAACGACGGGTGGGCCAAGTGGGCGTCTACGTATGCTTGCGACTGCGGGCCGACGGGAAGGTTATAGGTGGCAATGCGGGTGGCGACGGGCGCGTAAAATGCGTCGGCAGCAGAATAGTTGCCGCATAGCCACGGGGTCGTCGAGCCGGTCTGTTCGCGGGCCCAGTTCCACAGCAGTTCCAGACGATGAAGGTCGGACAGAACCGCTGGTGGCGGGGCGCAATCGGTATAACTGACGCGCAGGTTCATCGGGCAATGGTCGCGGAGGGCCAAAAAACCGGCGTGCATTTCGGCGGCCAGCACACGGGCAATTGCGCGATGTTTGGGATCGGCGGGCCACAGGCCAGCGTCTGGATGGCGCGATGCAAGCTCTTCGGCAATTGCAATGGTTTCGGAAATGACGACGCCATCGGCGGTCCGCATCGTCGGCGCGGTTTTGGCCGGATAGTAGCTTTTCAGCAGATTCGGCAATTCGTCGCTGTAAAGCCTGGCGGTGTGGATTTTGGTGGGGATACCGAAGGCGTCAAACAGCAGCCAGCCGCGCAGGGACCAGCTGGAGTAGCCGCGGTCGCCGATGACGAGGTCGTAGGTCATGGGATCTCCTTTGGGTGCGAACGGCAAGCTAGGCGAAACCTGCGGCGTCACCTAGTCGCGATTTGTGCGGCGAGGTATCAACGGCTGTGATGGATCATGGGGCGGGCAGCACACCTTTCAATACCATCGGCAGGCCCGCCATGACGCCGATAACCAGATCTGCCTGCGCGGCGAGTTGCTGGTTGAGCCGCCCCTGATGATCACGGAAGGCACGGCCGAGCGCGTTTTCCGGGACAATGCCCCAGCCGACCTCGTTCGAGACAACGATCACGGGTGCGGCGCAGGATGTCAGGGCGGCCAGCAGAACGGCGGACTCTGTCGCGATGTCGGCGTCGGCCAGTAGGTGATTGGTCAGCCACAGCGTCGCGCAATCCAAAAGAACCACATGGCCGGCGGGAATGGCGGCCAAAACGGGGGCCACATCGCGCGGCGTTTCCGACGTGACCCAGTCGATGCCGCGATCAGCCTGATGCCTGGAGATACGAATCCGCATTTCGTCGTCCCATGCTTCGGCGGTGGCGATGTAGTGGCAGGGAACCCCTTCGGCTTTGGCGAGTTGTTCACTAAGGCTCGATTTTCCGGAACGCGCACCGCCCAGAACCAATGTCAGTTTGGGTAACTTGTTGAACGGTGATCTGGTCATGGCCTTGCTGCGTAATAAACAAAGTTCGACCCAATCAACGGGCCGTGCGGAAGTTTGGGGGAGCCTATGGCGCTTGACGGATATATCGACCAAATCTTGCCACGCCAAGCGCGCAAAGCAGAGTTGCTGGACGCTGACAGCGAACGGGAGCTGGCGCGAGCTTGGCGCGGCAACGGCGACAAGGCTGCACTGCACCGGCTGGTCACCGCATACATGCGGCTGGCGATCTCAATGGCGACCAAGTTCCGGCGTTATGGTGCGTCGATGAACGATCTGACCCAAGAGGCGGCGATCGGACTGATGAAGGCCGCAGAAAAGTTTGATCCAGAGCGTGGCGTTCGGTTTTCCACCTATGCGATCTGGTGGATCAAGGCGCAGTTGCAGGACTACGTGATGCGGAACTGGTCGATGGTGCGAACGGGGTCGACGACTGCGCAAAAGTCGTTGTTCTTCAACTTGCGCCGGGTTGAGGCGAAGCTGCGCCGCGAGGCTATGGCACGCGGCCAAGTTTTGGAATCCAATGGCCTGCGCGCGGCGGTCGCGATGGACCTTGGTGTTTCGTTGGCTGAAGTGGCGATGATGGAAGGGCGTCTGGCGGGATCTGACGCTTCGCTGAACGCCACTCAGGCGGCTGATGAAGATGGCCGTGAATGGATTGATGTGTTGGAGGATGACAGTGCACAGGCGGCCGAACTGTTCGAGACAAAGCATGACGCCGCGACCTTGCGCTTCCGGTTGGGTAAGGCGCTGGATGCGTTGAGTGACCGGGAACAGTTGATCGTGCGGGAGCGTCAGTTGGTCGATAGACCGCGGACGCTGGAATCATTGGGCGTGGAGTTGAACTTGTCCAAGGAACGCATTCGCCAGCTAGAGTCGGCCGCTTATACCAAGCTGCGGCGTTCGCTGGAGGCTGACGGGGCCAAACTGGCGCATTTCCTGTCCTGACGGCGGCACTTGAGTTCGCAATGCAGCAGCCATACTTTGCGCTTTCTGCAACGACGGCAGGAGCACGCCCATGCTATCCGGAAAACGCATTCTACTGATCATTGGCGGCGGCATCGCGGCCTATAAATCCTTGTTGCTTGTCAGATTGTTGAAACGCGCCGGAGCGTCGGTAACGCCGGTACTGACCAGCGCCGGGGCGGAGTTCGTGACCGCTTTGTCCGTGGCGGCATTGGCGGGCGAAAAGGTGTATTCCCATCTGTTCGACCTGACCGACGAGGCAGAGATGGGGCATATACAGTTGTCGCGCGTGGCCGATCTGATTATGGTGGCACCCGCGACGGCGGATCTGATGGCCAAGATGGCGGCGGGGCGGGCGGAGGATCTGGCCACCACTTTGCTGCTGGCGACGGACACGCGGGTATTGGTTGCTCCGGCGATGAACGTGCGGATGTGGACCCATCCCGCGACCCAAAGGAATGTTGCGCAGTTGCGGGCGGATGGGGTTTTGTTTGTCGGGCCGGAAGATGGCGAGATGGCCTGTGGGGAATACGGGCCGGGGCGGATGGCAGAACCGGAAGCCATTCTGGCGGCGATTTTGGCGGCGTTGACCGGGGGTGTTTTGACCGAGCGGCATGTGCTGGTAACATCAGGGCCGACGCATGAAGCGATTGATCCGGTTCGCTACATTGCCAATCGGTCGTCCGGCGCACAGGGGACGGCGATTGCAGCCGCGCTGCGCGATCTGGGGGCGCGGGTGACGTTCGTGACAGGACCGGCGACGGTTGCCGCGCCGGAAGGCGTGGCGGTTGTTCGGGTCGAGACGGCGGCGCAGATGCTGGCGGCGGTTGAGGCAGCGCTGCCCGCCGATGCAGCGGTGTTTGCGGCGGCGGTGGCGGACTGGCGCGTTGAAAACGCGAGTGCGTCGAAAGTGAAGAAAGATGCGTCGGGTCAAGCTCCAACGCTGCAATTCGCTGAAAACGCTGATATTCTGGCGACAGTGTCGCGCGCAGCGAACCGCCCGCAGCTGGTGATCGGGTTTGCTGCCGAGACGGATGACGTTCTCGCGAATGCCCGCGCCAAGCTGGAGCGGAAGGGCTGCGACTGGATTGTCGCCAATGATGTTTCCGCATCGACCGGGATCATGGGTGGCAGCGAGAACGCGGTAACAGTGATGACGAAGGCCGGGGGAGAGACTTGGCCGAGGGTCAGCAAAGACGAGGTCGGGCGGCGGTTGGCGGCAAAGATTGCCGAGACACTTAACGGAACTGCGACATGACGGTGCCAGTCGTGAAGGTGGTCTGGGAGGATTGGGC
>JBDSXE010000461.1:0-4238 GCA_039926325.1 Paracoccaceae bacterium
CAGCATCACGATGCCAGTGGCGGCATTGCGAAGGCTTTCCGTGACCTCAGCCCGGGCAAGTGCAACCTCGCCTCGGACCAGATTTGACAGATGGGTCAGGGCATCGGCCACCAGCGAACTGGTGGGCCTGTCCTGAGGTTCCATGCTCACAACTTCGGCTCCGCCTTATCGGCTACGGCATGGGTCCGGGCGGAACGCGGACGCGCAACTTGTCCACGCGGTTCCGGCGCGACGGCTTTTGACGATGCCAAGGCGAAACGGCCCACGGCAAACCCGGCCAAAGCCGCGCCTGCCACGAACGCCGCCGGATTGCGGCGAGCCATCGCTTCGGCTTCCTGATACAGATTGCCAAGACTGATGCCGCGCAAACCCTCGGAAATGTTGGAAACACCGTTGGAAATCGAGTCCATCACGCGGTCTTGCAACGAGCCGTCCTCGAAATCGGAAACCGCGCTGTGAAGGTTGTCGGCCAGACGTTTGCTTTGGTCTGCGATCACATCCTTGCCGTCCTTGACGCGCTGCTTAACTTCATCGCGCACTGCAGCAGCAGCATTACTGACAGCCTCTTGCACGGTGGATGTCGCATCATGCAACGCATCCATCCCGCTGTCTTTGGCTGACTTAATAGCCTCGCCAGCGTCATCGACTGCTTTAGCCGCGTCGTGTTTCAGGTCCTGAGCGTTCATTTTGTTCTCCTATCTCCTATACGACAAAAACTCCGCAAAGTCCCGCCATCCGCAGGCGGGCCGTCGTGTTTAACGAAATTGGAACGCCTATATGGCGTTTCGGGTTCCATGCTAAGTTCCATGCCAAGATGAACGGGCGTGCAAACAATGATCGAAATCATGGAAAATGCGGGAACCGAATGCCCTCGCTCTGCGTTTACTTGCCTGTTGCACACCACCCCCGGATTTCAAAGGAGAACGCAAATGCTAGGTTGGGCCCTAACGTTTCTGGTGATCGCTCTGATAGCTGCGGCGCTTGGCTTTGGCGGCATTGCTGGCATGTCCGCCAGCATCGCGCAGATTCTGTTCGTCGTATTCATAATCCTGTTTTTCTTCGCCATGATTGCTCGTGCGGTACGGGGCAAACGTCGATCTGATACGAACTGACAAGCTATGCGTGAACACCACCGCAAGCTCTCCCTCGCGGCCTTGTTCATTTGAGCTTTACGCGTTCCAAAGCCTGCACCAGCAATTCGTAGTTGACGGGCTTCGCGACCACTTCAAATGACTTCAGCGCGTCGGGACGTTCGTCTCCGCTGTCGCCGGTCAGGAACACCACGCCGATCCCTTTTTGGCGGCACAGGTCGGCCAGGTCAAACGACCGCTGATGGCCCAAATTGATGTCCAGAATGGCCATCGTCACGTCACCCCGTTCGACAATCGCCATTGCATCGGCCACACGCCCTGCGACGCCGACCACTGTCATGCCGCGGCCCTGTAGTTCGGCCTCGATGTCCCACGCTATGATTGCCTCATCCTCAAGAATCATGATCCTGCGTTCAGGCATCTTCGCTATCCTCAGTCTCAAAGGTGAATTCCGCCCGCAACCCGTCGGGCAAGTATTCAGATCTGGATGTGCCCTGAAGCGAGTGCTCCAGCGTCGATGTAATCAACCTGCTGCCAAATCCAGTTCGGGCGGGCGGCACAACCTCCGGCCCGCCGTGTTCCTGCCAGATCAGCCTCGCAAAGCATTTGTGACCCTGCATAAAAGGCTGCCATGACACCGTGATCTGACCGCTGTCGCTGGCCAACGCCCCGTATTTGCTGGCATTCGTCGCCATCTCATGCGTGATCAATCCCAGCGCATGGGCGCACGCGGCCCCCAGGTGCAGCGTTGGGCCTGACAGGTGCAGACGATCATTGTCGGCAGCAGCGTAGGGCGAAAGCTGCTTGAGGATGACCTCTGCAAGATCTGCCCGCATCTGGCCCTTCTGGAAAACGCTGTCATGCGACGCCGCAATCGCTCGCAGCCGCCCGGTGAACTTTTCCTGAAATGTGCCCATAGTGCCTGCCGTCCGCATGGTATGCGACGCCATCGCCTGCACTGTTGCGAGAATGTTTTTCACCCGGTGGTCAAGTTCCGCAATCAGCAGCTTTTGATGTTTTTCCGCAGCTCTTTTTTCGGAAATATCTTCGATCACGACAATGAAGTACTCCACCTTGCCAGCACTGTCGCGAATGCAACTGACGGTCAGATTGATCCAGACCTTGACACCCGACTTCGCCGCAAATCGGCTTTCGACCTCATATTCGTTGATTTCGCCCGCCAACATTTTCCGCAACAGTGCAACGATGGGCGCAATGTCGCTAACCTGTGTTAGCTTTTGCACCTTCATGGCCAGCAGTTCTGACTCTGAATACCCGACAATGGAACACAGCTTGCGATTTACCAGCAGCCAACGGCCATCAGGTGCGACATGCGCGATGCCGACCGCGGCATTGTCGAATGTGCCGCGAAACCGCGCCTCTTCGGCCCGCAAGGCCGTCATCAGCACTTCGCTTTCCGACAGGTCGTAAAAATTGCAGACAGCCCCCTGCCGCCCATCCGGCAACACGACCCGTTCAATTTTCCAGTCGTAGGATTCCATGTCGGATGTATCATGCCGCCGTTGAACCGAACTTGCGGCGTGGTACGGAACGCCCGTCGCCAGCACATTGCGGAAATGGCCAATCGCCTCAGTGGCAAACGGCTCTGGCCAGATGACCCGCAGCGCCTCTGCCATATCCCTGCCATTCAGGGGACGCTGCACATTGCGAAACACCTTTTGGGCACCGATGCTGACCATCGAAAGCCGGAAATCGGCATCGACCGCAAAGATGCCGAACGGAGAATTTGTGACCAGACGTTGAAAGCTGTCATGCGAGGCGCGCAACGCCTCCTGATGCCTGACCCGGTCGGTGATATCGACGCCCGAAGGGATCAGAAAATCAACCAGACCGTCCGCATCGCGATGTGGCGTCAGTAGAAAGTCGATCACGATCAACGCATTGCTGGCGTTCTGAATTTCCGCCTCATATCGGATCTGCTCGCCCGCCGCCGCCCGCCGGATCGCGTCGCGCACCCGTTCTTGCACCGCGGGATCAAAGTTCCACCAGTGGCATTCCCAGAACGGCCGGCCGATATCCTTGTCGCGTGCCAGCCCGGTGGCCCGTATGGCAAGCTCGTTCGCCTCGGCCAGAATGCCGTCAGGCGTCAGAATTCCGACAAATGCGATCACCCCATCCAACACTGACCGCAGCAATTCCGGTGCGGCTTTCAAGATCGGGACGACCCGGTTTCCGGGGTGTTCAAGGTCAAGTTTCATCATGACGCCTTTGTCAGCCAATCCATGTGTCGAATATGAATACTGGCTGTCGATGCCTCTGCTGCATTAGCGCAACTGCCTTATGAGACGAATATGTATTTGGTTTGTCAATTACTTGGGATAGTACTTAAAAAATATAGGCCCGCTGAAAAACGGACCCGGTTGGCCGTAAAAAAACCTGAATTCTCATCTTTCGGTCGTATCTGTCGATTTTCGTCAAAATGTTGATGTCGAAGATTGTCAGCCTGACCGGCAATTCGCCTATCGCAAGGCGATTTATCAAATAAATTGAATTCTATGGGGAACCATTCCGCCGCACGATCGTTATACCAGTACGATCGGCGCTAACGCTTCCCCCCTGTCCCTGCGCGCGCCGGTAAACTTGGACGAGAACCGCCACTTGCGGAGTTGGTCCGAACGCCGAAGGTCAGAATATGACCTTCGGCGATTTTGTTTATTCAACCTGATAAAACTCCACAGTCAATTCAGCGCAAACCGGCCATCGGCATCCGGCCCGGCACCGTTCACCGTGACCTGCCAGGCATCTGCCCGCCGGGTAACTTCAATCGCGTGGTCCCGCCCGCCATGCCGCAGCCGGGCGCTATACCCCGGCCAGCCCTTTGGCAGCGCGGGCGTCACGCGCAGATGCGTCCCATCCTGCATAGCGATCCCAAGGATACCCTCGACCGCAGCCCGGTACAGCCAGCCGCCCGACCCGGTGTACCAGGTCCAACCGCCGCGCCCAGACTTCGCGCCAGCGCCATAGACATCCGCCGCGACGACATAAGGCTCCACCCGGTACAGATCGGCGGCCTCTTTGGTCAGCGCATGTGACAGCGGGTTGATCATGTCGAACATCTGATACGCATCATCGCCGCGCCCCATCAGCCCCAGCGCGTAGACCATCCACGACGCCGCGTGGGTGTAT
>JBDSXE010000462.1:0-2603 GCA_039926325.1 Paracoccaceae bacterium
AGCGGGGCGAGAACGCCCGCGATCTTTTCGTTAGGCGAGAGTTTCATTTTTCGCCACAGATGGCCACAGATGAACCACAGATTAAAGAACCAGCCGCTTAAACTCGGCTTTGTAACGGCCGAAGTTGATCAGCAGACCCACCTTCAAGCCGGTGGCTTTCAGCTCGTTGAGGAGTTGGGCCTCGTCGCGTTTGTCGTACTGGGGGGCGACCTTTATCTCTACGGCGATGACTCCCTCGACAATTAGATCTGCATCGTAGTCGCCGACTACCACATCTTTGTAGCGCACTTGAATTCGCTTCTCGATCTCGGCTGAAACGCCTTCGCGAAGCAGTTCCACCTGCATGGAACGTTGATAGACCCGTTCCAAAAAGCCATAGCCAAGCTGGCGGTGAACTTCGAAAGCCGCTCCGATAATCTTTTCGGTCGTCTCCTTGTATAAGAAGGACTTCTCCCCTTCAGCTTCAAACTCGAGCATCTCTTCTTATCTGTGTTCTTCTGTGTCCATCTGTGGCGAAAATCAGGGCCTGCGGACATTCCAATCCTCCACCAACTGCGTCGGGATCTCTTTGAGGAAGCGCGAGGGGCGTTGGAACATGTCGCCGTAGCCAGCGTTCAGGCGCATGTGCGGATAGGTGAGGTAAAGCTCGTCTTTCGCGCGCGTGATCGCGACGTAGAACAGGCGGCGTTCTTCCTCGATCGCTTCCCGGGTCTCGAGTGAACGGGAACTCGGGAACATCCCGTCGGTCAGCCAGATCACGAAGACGCTGTGGAACTCGAGGCCCTTTGCCTGATGCACCGTGGAAAGATTGACCGCTTCCTTCTCGCCGGCCTGGTTCACGGCCGGCTCAGCGTCGACGTTGCTGATAAGCGCGAGCTGGGAGAGGAACTCGTGGATGTCCTTAAATTGCCGCGCGAAAGCGGCGAGCTGGGTCAGGTCTTCCTTGCGCAACTCGTAGTTCGCGAAGTTCGCTTTCGCGTAGTCGTCGTAGATCGCCTCGACGATGGCCATGATCATTTCAGTCGGCTGTTTTGGTGCGCCGCCCGGGGCGATTTCATCGAGGGTGTAGGCGAGCTGATCGTAGGATTTTTTCGAACGCGCGGGCACACTGAGCGCGCGTAATCTTGCGCCAAAGTTGATGCCGCTATTTTTGTCGTCCGGCGCGCTGGTCACCGAGGTAATCGGCGCATCCGCGTCCTCCGCATCGGTGATCGCCGCCGGCACTCCGCCTAACGATTTCTCCCAGCCTTGCCAAAGATTCTCCGCGCTCTTCCCGCCGATCCCGGGGAGGAGGCGGATCATGCGCTTGAAGGCGACTTCGTCGCGCGGGTTCGCAACGAAACGGATGAAAGCCGCGACGTCCTTGATGTGCGCCTGTTCGAAAAAACGGATGCCGCTCGTGATCTGGTAGGGGATGCCGCGGCGCGAAAGCTCGAGCTGCAACTCGACCGCGTGATAGTGCGCGCGATAGAGGATCGCGATCTCGTTTAGTTCTATGCCTTCGTCGCGCAGCTCGAGGATGCGCTGGGCAATAAAACGCGCCTGCTCGCCGCCGTCGTTTAGTGCCACCAGCGCGGGGCGTGCATGATTCGTGGTGCGCGCGGCGCTCAGGTTTTTGCGGAATTGCTGCGTGTTCGGCGCGATCGCGGCGTTCGCGACTGAGAGGATTTCCGGGACGCTGCGGTAGTTGATCTCGATCTTAAAAACCTGCGCCTTCGGGTAGCGCCGCGGGAAGGCGAGGATGTTCTGGAAGTTCGCGCCGCGCCACGAGTAGATCGACTGCGCGTCGTCGCCCACGACCATCACGTTCTCGTGTTCGGCGGCGAGGAGATCGATCAGATCGGCCTGGATTTTGTTCGTGTCCTGGTATTCGTCGACGAGGATAAACTGGAACTGCCGGCGGTAATAAGCCGCGATTTCTTCGTGCTCCTTGAGCATGCGCAGCGTCTTCTCGAGGAGGTCGTCGAAGTCCATCGAGTTGGTCGATTTCTTACGCTTCTCGTAGCGCTTATGGACGTCTTTGATCTGGTCGATGAGCGGGAGGAAATAAGGAAACTTCTCCGCGAGCAGTTCCTCCATCGTCCGCTCGGTGTTGACGACGAAGCTGAAAATATCCGCGAGCACGTCGCCTTTCGGGAAACGAATTTCCTTCGGATCGATCCCCGCGCCGGCGACGACGGAGTTGATCAGATCCTTCTGGTCCTCGCGATCCATGATCGTGAAGCCGCTGTCGAAACCGAGGGCGCTGCCATGCCGCCGGAGCATCCGGTTCCCGATCGAGTGGAAAGTGCCGCCCCAGAGTCCGCTCGCGTCGACGGGCAGTAAATTCGCGACGCGGTCGAGCATCTGGCGCGCGGCTTTATTCGTGAAAGTGAGGAGGAGGATGTTGCGCGGATCGACGCCGTTCTCGAGCAGGTAAGCGACGCGGTAGGTGAGGGTGCGCGTCTTGCCCGAGCCGGCTCCGGCGATGACGAGGAGCGGCCCCGGGGGAGCGGTGACGGCGGCGTATTGCTGGTCGTTCAGCTCCGCCCGGTAGTCGATGCTGATCGCCGCGGCAGGAGCGGGCTGGAGGGTGTAGTCGCGGGCCATCGGGCGACTACGCT